>JAAENB010001141.1 GCA_024224995.1 bacterium
CCACGACGATGAGCATGACAAAGAAGAGAAGCATGCCGATAGCCATAAGGACGAGCATGGTCATGACAACGATGACCATGACGCGGAGGACGGGCACGAAGAACAGTCCAATGTTGGTGAAGGAAAGGCCGTAACAAAGGCCGATGAAAAACTGGGCATCCAGCTCTCGGACAGGGCGCTAAAAACCATAGGAGTGCAAACCAGGCCGGTCTCTAAGATCAAGGCTCTCAAAGGAAACCGCTACCAGGTTCCGGCAGCATCCCTGGTCTACTATGAAGACAAAGCCGCTGTCTACATTAAAAGAGACGGCTGGTACACCCTGGTCAATTGCTCAACAGTAACATCGGGCGGAAAGACCGCGATAATAAGCGCCCGTCTCAGGCGAAACGATCACCTGGTTACGGCAGGAGCCGCCTTACTCAGACTGGCCCACCTCGAAGCATTCGGCGCTTCCGGTCACGGCCACGGCCATTGAGCCCGAATAACAAGGAGAATTACGATATGATAAATAGAATAATAAAATATTCCGTTGAAAATAACGCGTATGTGTTTATAGTCACCGCGATAATGGTACTCCTGGGCTGGTTCTCGTACCAGAACCTTCCAATAGATGCCGTTCCCGATATAACAAATGTCCAGGTCCAGGTAAACACCCCGGTCCCGGCCCTTACTCCCGACACCATTGAAGCGAATATAACCTACCCCGTGGAAAACGCTCTCAACTCCGTTCCCGGAGCGGTTGAAGTCCGTTCAATCAGCCGCTTTGGTCTTTCACAGGTAACAGTCATTTTTGAAGACGACACCGACCTCTACCGGGCACGGCAGCTGGTTACGGAAAAACTTCAGTCAATAGAACTGCCCGAAGGCGCGGTTCCGGAGCTTGGCCCTATTTCCACGGGCCTGGGAGAAATATATCATTATACAATCGAAGCGAAAAAGATTGAACAAGACCCGGACAAACGGCTCGCCCAGCTGATGAAGCTGCGGACCATTCAGGAGTGGGAAATTATTCCCCGGCTCCTGAACGTCAAAGGCGTAACCGAGGTCAATACCATTGGCGGTTTTCCGCAGCAATATTACGTAAAACCAAAAATTTCAAAAATGAACCACTACGGTATTCATTTTCATGATATTGTGGATGCCATTAAGAGAAATAATTACAATACCGGCGGCGGGTATATTCAGCAAACTGCGGAACAGCTGCTTGTTCAGGGCGCGGGTCTGTATAAAAATATCGACGATATAAAGGCAGTGCCCGTAAGAATGCTGGGAAACCTTGAAACCATCCGCATCAGGGATATTGCCACTGTAGGCCCCGGAAAAATTCTCCGTACGGGAGCGGCTGTACATAACGGAGAAGAGGCGATTATCGGCTCGGTCTTTATGCTTATGGGAGAGAACAGCCGAACCGTGTCAATACGGGTTGCCGAAAAGATCGAAGAGATACAAAAGAACCTGCCCGGGTGGGTACAGCTCAAGCCCCTGTACGACCGGTCGGACCTGGTAAATTCTACTATCACCACGGTTCAAAAAAACCTGCTTTTCGGCGCGCTCCTGGTTATTGTTATACTCTTTTTACTGGTAGGAAATATCCGTGCGGCAGTGATATCGGCAATTACCATTCCTCTTGCCCTTATGGGAACATTTATTTTCATGAAGCTCTCAGGGGTTACGGGTAACCTTATGAGTCTCGGCGCTCTTGACTTTGGTATTATTATCGACGGCGCGGTTATTGTAATGGACAACTGTGCCAGGAACGTTTCCCTCAGGGCTACGGAACTGGGCAGGCCCTTATCGCGCGCGGAAATAAAAGAAACTATTATTGGGGCCACATCGGAAATAAGAAAAGCGGCCGGGTTTGGGCAGCTCATTATTATCATTGTCTTTTTACCCATCTTCGCGCTCACGGGAGTTGAAGGAAAAATGTTCCGGCCTATGGCCATATCATTCTGCTTCGCGCTTTTCTCTGCTTTTATATTAAGCTTTACCACAATCCCTGCCCTGGCCGGCGTTATTCTTTCGGGCAAGCCCGGGGAAGAAAAAACATTTCTCATGCGGGGACTGGAAAAAATATACAGTCCTTTTCTCAACCTTGCCCTGAGATTCAAATACGCCATGATTGGAATAGCAATTATGCTGATAGTTGCAGTGTCGATCCTCTTTACTCAAATGGGCGGTGAATTTATTCCCCGGCTGGAAGAAGGCTCCATCGCGGTTCAATTCATCCGGCCCGTTACCATCAATGTTGACCAATCCGTTGCCCTGGAACGGATGAGCCAGAAAAGCATTCTTGAATTCGGCGAAGTTAAAACCGTATTTTCAAGGCTGGGCACTTCGGAGATTTCCGTTGACCCCGCAGGAATCAATCACGCCGATACTTTTGTGATCCTTAAACCGGAAAACGAATGGCCCGAAATAAACGGCACAAGAAGAAGCAAAGACGAGCTTGCCGATGCCATTTCGAAAAAACTCCAGGCTGCCATCCCGGGGCAGCGCATCCTTTTATCACAGCCTCTTGAACTTCGTTTTAGTGAACTCCTGGAAGGGGTTCGCTCGGATATCGCCCTGAAAATATACGGTAAAGATCTTGAAACGCTTGAATCTATCAGCCAGGAAGTGGCTGCTCTTATTCGTACCATTCCCGGTGCTGGTGAGGTGGAAGCGGAGATGCGGGGCAAGTCTCCCCTGTTAAAAATAGTCCCTAACATGAAAGCGATTAACAAGCTTGGCGCTTCCAAACAAAACGTCCTTAATACGGTTAAGGTCGGCATCGGCGGTGAGCAGGCCGGGTTCCTTTATGAAGGCGTGCGGAAGTACCCGGTTATTGTACGGCTTCCCGATTCGGCGCGCAAAAACCTGTCTGCCATTAAACACATTCCCGTTGGCATTACTGAAAGTTTTAACGTGCCTCTCGCGGACCTGGCAAAGCTTGAAATTGTGGATATTTATTCTTCAATTAGCCGCGAGTCCGCGAAAAGAAGGACCGCTGTTATGATCAATCTAAAAGGACGCGATACCGCGAGTTTCGTTAAAGAAGCCAGGAAAAAAGTCCGTGAACAGATTAAGATGCCGGCAGGCTACTACCCTGAATGGGGCGG
This sequence comes from bacterium, assembly GCA_024224995.1. The sequence goes on from JAAENB010001141.1 coordinate 3,099, forward strand.
GAACTTTGAAAATCTTGAAAAGGCACAGAAGCGGCTGCTCATCTTATCGCCCATTGCGCTCTTCCTCATCTTTATTATGATTTATTCGGCGTTCAGGAATATCCGGCAAACGCTGTTCATTTTTTCCGGTGTCCCTTTTGCACTGGTTGGGGGTGTGCTCAACCTGGCCATTATGGGGCTGCCCTTTAGTATTTCTGCGGGAGTTGGTTTTATTGCCCTTTCGGGTATTGCCGTACTCAATGGGGTTGTGCTCATCAGTTATTTGAACCGTTTAAAAGAGGAAGGAGAGAGCGGGCTTTCCCTGGTGAAAAACGGTGCCATGCTCCGGCTCAGGCCCGTAATGATGACGGCCCTTACCGACATCCTGGGATTTTTACCCATGATGCTGGCAACGGGTACAGGCGCTGAAGTGCAGAAGCCCCTTGCTGTTGTGGTTGTTGGCGGAGTCCTCACCTCAACGGTTCTCACCCTGGTTATGATTCCGGTGTTATATAATATTTTTGAGGATAAAATGCGGGTTCCGGAATCTTCGGGGTATTAATCTTTTAACGATACCCTGCCGGAAAAAAACACCGGCAGGGTAGAACTTCTCAGAATTACCAATCGCTCATAAATTGAATTCAGGCAAACCCCTTAGACACTCTAATTACAGTTACAGGTATTTTGAACTGTTGAATTGCTTATGTCACTACTTGAACAATTACTCATAACGTTAGCCATACATGCCTTTAAAGCTCTATCATGTTTATCTCCGCTATTGTCTTTTTTCTTTACCGCACATGCTTGTGGACAACATTCTGTTCTTACATCACTGGCAAAACAGCCCGCGAAAGCAGGACTGCCGAATTCAAGACTGTTTTTATGGACCGAAATTGAAATTACTAATAATGCTGCAACTGCCAGAGCACTTATAATTGATACTTTTTTAATCATCCTATTCTCCTTTTATTTTTGATTTACCAGTTATATAACATGATACTTAAATAGATTATATAATAAATGTCAATTATTTAAGAATTATTTAAGAATTAATTATAGATTTTCTTTTCTGGTTCTTCCGGAGAGCGGGCTCTCCTGCCGTTCATTCACCTCTACGTATCGTTCATTCCCTTCAAACCGGATTTTTACTCTTCCGGTTTGACAATACGCTCCCTGCGGGTATGATAATTCTATTTAACAGGAGGCATATTATGAAAAAAATATTACAACCATGGTTGCCGCTGCTGGTAATCCTGGTACTGGCGTTTACGGGGTGTGAACAGGGAATTGTTACGGGGAGTGATTCCGGGAGTGGCGCAGAGAGCGGTGGAGATTCGGGATTCAGTTTTTCCGATATGTATTCCCGTATGAATACAATGGAAAAAGAGATTATTAGTTTAAAAAACATCAACCACGAACAGACAGATATCATTATTCAACAGGGTATTCTAATAGAGAAGCTGGAACTTACCCAGGTCAATTCCGAGACTGGTCTGGACGGAAGAATTCAGGCTTTAGAGGGGAATGTTGGTTCTGTTTCTATTGGGACATTGAATGATGATGTGTTTGAATTAAAGACGAATATCGGGGCGGTTTCTATTGGGACATTGAATAGCGATCTTTCCGATTTAAAGGCAAATATCGGTTCCGTTTCAATCAGCAACCTGGACAGTTTAACGAATGAAAACGCGGCCGCCATAAGTGATCTATCGTTAAAAAACTCTCCCATAGGAACAATCCTGGCCTGGCAAAAGGATTTACCCGGAATGCCGGATATACCCGAAGGCTGGGTTGAATGTAACGGCAATCTTATTACCGACGAAGATAGTCCATTGTATGGCCAGAATACCCCTGATCTTAACGGTCAAAAAATGTTTTTACGGGGCGGTACTCAGTCCAATATATTCCAGGAAGATCAATTCGAATCACATAATCATGGAGGTAAAACCGGTTTTGGAGTGGATATTTCCGGTACAAACGCGGCGAGAGATTATGCTAACTGCGGATCAGGACATTACCCTCATTATGTATATAATTACAACTGCCCCACATACGCCAATTTTTTAGAGGGGCACAAACATACAATTGGATCCGACGGAGGTGAGGAAACCCGCCCCGTTAACATGTCGGTTATCTGGATAATGAGAATTAAATAACAGGTTATTTCCTGCCGGAGTTTTCTCCGGCAGGAAATTTTACCGCAGTATTCTTTGCTGTAAAATTTCCCGGATATCTCTTTTGCCATCAAGGACGCTGTGTATATATGCATCCTTGCCAATTACTTTGTAGATAATTCTATATACTTTGACATGAATTTCCCGGAAATCAAAAACACCTATCCGGTCCAATTCTAGAGGAACATGACCTTGTTCTGCCACCTTTGAAAGACCGAGGCAAGCTTCTTCAATTAAAGCAAAAATCTTTTCCGCATTGAGCGGATTTCCCGATTCTCTTATATATCGATAAATATAAAGAATATCTTTTTCTGCGTTATCGGAAAAAGAAACCTTATACGTCATTCTTGCGAGTCTTCCTCAATTCTTTTTTTTAAGTCCCTAAAAACATCTTTAGCGGGCCGAAATTTGCCCTCTTCGATATCTTTACTGCTTTGAGCAAGAATCTTTAACAAGGCAAGACTTTCCTGGGTCTGCTCATATACATGAATATCCTGTACAACAGCCTTTGCCTCTCCATTCTGTGTAATAACCATAGTTTCCTGGTTTTCCGACAAATCCTTGATTATTTCAGCGGCATGAGCTTTAAAATAGCTGATTGGTTTAACTGATTTGCTTAATTTCATCCTGTTTTTCCTGTTTAACAATTAAATATCGGTCAATAACCATATAGACCAAATTTAGTCTAAATCCGGTCTCATGTCAAGTAAAAAAAACCTGCCGGAGTTTAATTTATTCCGGCAGGCTTAAAAACTTTTGAATTTTTTAGTACTTAATAATATAATTCACATAGACGTTCTTTGGCCTGGTTTCATTTCCGCCAGTGATGTCTGTCCTCGTATAATAGTTAAAATATAAACCGTATTGATTCTCGCTATAGTCTGTGTGTCCAGAGGGAGTAGCCTTGTGATTCGTACCATGAACACGATGGTCATGACTTTCGAATTCATCCGCCTGGTAGGAACCAACAGTATCCCCGGTATTTCCCCCTGACATCATTGCGGCTCTTGAACCGGCATCAGGATCTTTACCGGTTCCCCTGTCTGCACCTCTCAGAAAAACTCCTCTTAAATCGGGTACATTAAACCGGTAGCCATCGGGAGTTCCCCAGGCAGTTCCAATTACCTGGAAAAGCTTACTGTATTCTGCTCTTCCATAAGCCTGCCCGTCACAGAACAACCATCCATCGGGAACTTTTTCTTTTGGACCCGCGAACGGAGCTATTGACCCAACAGGAGAAACTAAACCTTCCAGGGTTTTTATCCGCGAATATAAATCCGAAAAACTAAACCCGCTATCTCCCGAACCACTACCGGAACCATTACCGTCACTACTGACCAAACCAGCTTCACACCCGGCAAAAGCCAGAACCAATACCACCAATAAACTTAAACATATATTTTTTTTCATAAACATACTCCTCGTTATAATTATGTTTCTAATAAATAGAATTATTAGAATATAACTACCACGTTTTTTTTAGCAGGGTAAAATTACCACACTTTTTTTGGTGTAAAAAAAAATAGTGTTAACCGTCCGGGTGGGTTTGTGAAGGTGAAATTTATGAGGTATGAGCCTGCCGGAGTTTTGGCATAAAAGCTAAATCTCCATTTCCATGCGAACAAAGGTAAAGCGGGTTCCCTGTTTATCAACCACAAGGGTACTTTTTCCCGCTTCTAAAAACCCAAACCGTTCGTAGAGTTTTTTAGCCGGTGTATTAAAATCCGCCACATCAAGGGCGTATTTTTTCTTCCCTTTTTCCCGGGCTCCATTCAGGCCCTTTCGCAGCAGGGCCTCGCCAATCCCCTGTCCCCGGCAGTTTGGATCTACGCTAAAATCGGCAACAAACTCCGTATCCTTTTCAGGAGGCGGAGCCGCCTTTGTAGCACGCAGCCCCCTCCGCATTACAGGCCAGCAGCGAAGAGGCCCGTAGTGTTTAAAGATAAGCAGGCCCGCCTCAAGATCAAGACGCGTATGTTCCCTGCCGCTGTAAAAGGCAGCAATCCCAACAACCGCGCCCTCAGCTTCCGCCACCATATGAATCCGGTGACCCAGAAAGCCTCCTCCCCGCGTAAAAGCATAGCGGAGAAAGTCGTGCGCCGTAGAGCCGGACCCGGTAAAAATATAATCGAGTACATGAGGACCGGCGCTGTAAATTAATGGTATTGCCGCGTCCACGTCTTTGGCACGGGCTTTTCTAAATTCTATTTTCATGTAAATTAACATGATACGCGCGTGTTAATTAACAAGCATTTTAAATATATTTTTTTATTTTATCTTCATGATCCAGATCACGGACATATTAATGGGCCGTGTTTCAACATCACCTTCCTCTCCGGAACGTCCTTCCAGAGCAAGCCTTTGCTCCCTCATGGGAAGAGCTTTCACAGCTTTCTGTTCATCTCTACTGTCATATCTCCCCCAGATGCCGGAAACATAACTATCATACGCGGTATAAGTACCTGCGTCATGGGTATGTGCTGCAAACATATCATCCTCCTCCACCCCGGAAACAGCTCCGCCCCGTAAAAATCTTCCGCCACCGTTCAAATCCGGTGTATTCATACCGTCAAAAATACTATCAACATCATTAATTTGGACACCGTTACAAAGCACCCATCCTTCCGGTATTGAAGTGCCCGATGCCATATCTCTATGCCATGCCAATATGCTGCCAACAGGAGAACTGATACTTTTTAAACGCTTGATCTCATCTCTCATTTCATTCAATTGCGTATAAATTCCGGAAAAGCTAAATTTATTTTCCGAATCTTCTGATGAACCATCATTTTGAGTCAAACCGGCTTCGCACCCGGAAAACGCCAGTACCAATAAAACCAACAGAACCCATATACTCAAACTAATTCTTCGAATCTCTTTCATATTATTACCCCTTATTTATAATAATTATTTTGATTATTTTGGCAAACAGCCAATTCATAAGAATATAACCATTATTGTGATAGAAACAAGGATAAATTAGTTTTTCTATAAATTACCGGAAACAGACCCGTAGGGGCGTTTTGTGCAGGGACAAAATTGTACTGGTTTTTTGAGTGCGGTATCCTGCCGGAGTTTTTCTCCGGCAGGTTTGAAATAATTAAGCTATAACTTTCGATGTAATTATTAATATATATTGTAGTTGGTAGTAATTGCCCTGTGATGTCCCCCGCTCGCGCTGGAGCACCAATTACCGGTTGTGACGTCTCGTCCCCCATTCACACTGGAATTTGCACCACTGGCCACGTTAGTCAATCCCCCGCTTACACCGGAGCCGGCGCCACTGGCTGTGTTGCTATAGCCTCCACTCACACTGGAATGCACTCCACTGGCATAATTAACATTTCCCCCGCTCACGCTGGAAGCTTCCCCCCCGGCAGTATTATTCCATCCACCGCTCACACTGGAATTTGCGCCAACTGCAGCGCTGCCGCCTCCCCCACTCACACTGGAATATTTACCGCTTATAGTATTCCGGAACCCAACAACAATGCCGCCATAAGAGGAATAATTATTCCATGAACCGACAATAAGGTTATGAGAACCTGTACGGTTATTCTCAGCCCCATTATAGTTTCTTTCTTCGTTATATCCCAGTACCAGATTTCCAAGACCGTTCACTGTTCCATCAGTGTTGTGCTCATCATCAACCCCATTAGTATATCCCAATCCATTATCAATCTGAACATTCACCCCGCTAAAAATTATGTTGTTATTCTCATCTCTGGATACACCCGCGAAAATCCTGTTATACTTTTCAATAGTCTTTTCCTGTTCTTCATTGAGCTGTTTTAACCGGTCAATTTCTTTCTTCATAATTTTCATTTGTGAATACATATCCGAGAAACTAAACCCGGTCTCCTGGTTTTCCCCTGAACCACTTTTTGAATCACTCCCCACAGTAAGCCCTTGCTCACAGCCGGAAAAGGCCAATACACTCATTAGCATCATATAAAAAACGCCGGAAAATAATTTATTCATCATAATACACTACCTCTTTAAATTTTATTTTTTAACACCGGGATACATTCCCAGTATTGTTGTCCAGGTAAAAATTTGAAGGCAAAAAAACAATACAAATTTGTCCCAGGACTTTTTTTATTGAACTTTAAGAAGGGAAATAAACAGTGGTAATATGGGATATTGCCCCGGATAACATCTTCGGGAGCAAGCCTTTATTTTGCTTTTAACGCGTCAATCTCAGCGAGAATATCTCTCCCCTTTACCACTAAATTTCCTTCTCGATCAATACTCATCATCACCTCTCCGTGAGTGAATACATTCGGTTGTCTAAAAATTCTAAATTTATCCGCTCCATCATCCGTATCAATGTGCCATGTAGGGCTGGTATACGGCGAACCAGGTTTAGTAGCCAAAACAAATTCTCCATCTCCCGTAGGACTATTGGTTGAAAAAACCTGCCCGTTTACAACCAGTTTTACTCCCGGATCAACAGTCCCCACTCCAACATTTCCATTAGCGGCAATAACCATATCGGCTCTATGATTATCGTCAACATTCACACCACAGCTGGGGCACCATGTGTTCCCTGAACCGTTTAATATAAGCATATTATTCCACATAATTGGCGTATGTGCCGTACCGCCCAATCCGTCACCAATACTTAAATTAAAATTCGGATTCGGCGTATTCCCTTGCGTACTGACTGTAAAATTATCAGACGCCGATGAGCTTACAGGGGATTTTTTTAACGCTGCAATCTCCTCTTCCAGTACCTTTATATTCGCCTGCAGCAATGTTGATTCCGCGAGAGATTTTTTTAGCGCTCCAATCTCCTCATCCATTGCCTTCATCTTTGTATACATTTCGGAAAAACTGAATTTTCCGTCCGAACCATCACCGGAGTCATCATTACTTGTTAAACCTGCCTCACAACCGGAGAAAGCCAGAACACTGATCAATGCCATACAAAAAACGCCGGGAATTAATTTATTCATCATAATATATCACCTCTTTAAATTTTATTTTTGAGAAGGGGGGCTTTTTCAATTATCTTGTTCTATTAAATATACAAATAACCGTAAAAAGCGTCAACAATGTGAAGACAAAAAAAACCATACAAATTTGTCCCAAGACTTTTTATTTATTGAACTTTAAGAGGGGAAATAAACAGTGGTAGTATGGGGTTTTTTCAATTTTACGTCTTCCGTAGGGGAGAGGCTTGAAGGGGCATTATTGACATAAGGCAGAATTGTCCTGGGGTTTTAACCCCGTGGGGCAGCAGAGCATAACCCCGGACAACATCTTTCGTGAACAGGCTTTGTTTATAGATTAGTTTCCCCGGGCTATGGGTATTTCTCATAACGTGGGGTGCGACCCCTGCGAGGGGCTTCCAGCCCCTCGTTATGATGAAGGAAGCCCCGGCTCTAAATCTTAGTTTCTTAAGAGTGCGGACCCCGTCGAAACAGGGAAAATATACGGAAGAAACTGTGTTGATACCGGGGTCTATTTTGCGAAGATGCTCCGGGCAAAGGGTTGGTTCTGAGAGACGTTGCAGTGCAACGCCTTTACTGGCTGGTTTCTGGCCAGGGTTATGGAGATTCCGGGAAGGAGTACGCCTCCTGCGAAGAGTCTCAACCGTCAACTGCCAACTGTC
>JAAENB010001142.1 GCA_024224995.1 bacterium
ATCTGCATCTGGCCTGGAAGTATCCCTCTTCTAAATGTGAGGACTGTTTGAGCGGAGCGAGTTCCGCAGCATTTAGAAGAGGGATGCTTCCAGGCCCGCTCACTTGCACAATTTAGTTTCTTGAGAGTGCGGACCCTGCGAAGCAGGGAAAAAATAGATTAGAAACTAAATAGTACTGCGGGCTGCATCTGGCGTAGAAGTATGGGCTCTTTGGGTTGTGAGGACTGTTTGACCGGAGGGAGTTCCGCAGCAATCCAAAGAGCCCATGCTTCTACGCCCGCGTACAAGCAAAAAGAGTTTCTTAAGAGCAGCTGAATTTTATCCCTGTTGTTTTCTCTCTTTTTTCTTCTTTATAACAATATCCCTGATTGTATCACAGGTGGGCTGCTCCTCACAAACATCACAATTCAGCTCCTCGCAGGAGACAACACCGTCTTCTTCCCATTGCAGCTTTTGATTCTCTCCGCAGATTATTTTCGCGGCTTCAAAGACGGGCTCGAACTGTGCAATGAGCGCGGGATCATCGGCAGCCAGGATAATATCAATACCCTCTATTCCCGGGATTGATTCTTTGTATGTTTCATAAAGAGACTGCCCTAAAGAATAAAGAGAGAATTTTTTTTTCATAAGGCTCTTATGAATTCGAATCCACATTTTACCGGTTATGCTGCGGGTCATAAACCCGGGTATTTTATTGGTAAGATTCTTTAATCCCTGGAGCCGAATATCTGTTGGATCGTTTTCATTTCCCAATTGAAGAATAATGAACAGTAAAAACGAAACGGAACTTCCGTTCTGCTGCGACAAAATCTCAGGCAGATCCTTACCGGCAATCCATATTCTATCGCTTGTGATGCCGGGGGTTTTTGTCCATAAGACCCTGGTTAAGGATTTGGTTTTCGGAGATCCCAGCTCAACCGCGGTTTCGTCGGCCATAACGATATAGGCATTTCCTTTTTTATTTTTTCCAAAACCAATTTTCTTGCATTCCCGGGAGTCACCGGCTTTATATTCGGAAAATTTATTTTCAGGGTTATTCAACAGCTCCACGCACGTATTGATGAGATAGTTATGATCCTGTAATTTAGGCATATTTTTTTATTTTATATTTTTATTTAAGTATGAATCAATTATCTTCTTGTAACGGCCTGATTTTTTGATCTTCTTCAATCCCTTATTAAACACGTCGCGCATGGTACTTTCTCTGAATGCCATACAGTAGTTGCTGGGTTTAAATAAACGGTGGAACGCCACCGGCAGATCTATTGGGAGGTTTTCCAGTCTATTCCGGTGATACTTGAAAATCTTATAATCCAAAACGATTACGTCGATATGTTTCGCGAAGAACATGGCAACCTGGCTCCTTTGATTTGCCATCTCTCTATACCGGGAATTTTTTTTAGTCATTGCTTCAAACTCCTTCCCTAATGCCAGGCTTGATTGTTGAAAACTTATGATGCTTTTATCTGCAAGGTCCGCGACTGTATTGATTTTCAACTTTTTAGAACTGAGAGAGAGAGCATAATTATGATACGTTATGTAAGTATCCGAAACAAACGATTCTTTTATTTCCGGGTACTGTTTTTTAATGGTCATAACGCCATCAACCAGCTTTCGCATAAATGAGACTTTTGTCCGCTTCAGCGGTTGATAAATGAATTTAGCCCTATACCCTTCCAGGGCGAAGATTTCTCGAACAATATCAACTTCAAATCCGGAGTCATTGCTTTTTATAACATAGGGTTCTACCGAAAGGCCTGTTGCTACGGTTATTGTTTTTGAATTTGTATTTAACGCGATATCCATACGATTAGTATCACTTCCGGGAATTATAGCTCTATCATCATCAGCAGGAGTTACTGCTGTATCAAAATGCAGCCACACCAATGTCAAAATAAATAGTGCTACCGCGAGACCGGGAATTATAAAAAACAATTTTTCTTTAATATTCATGGCCAAAAGTATAACACTTTTTGATACTTTTGTCAATTTTTTTTATTGGCAAAAATGCCCGCGAGCAATAGTGAAGCTCCTATGACCAGGGGTAATGATACGGCAAGCCGTATGAGTGTAAATTTTAGCCCAAGGAACGATGCTTCAAAAACAGTCATGGGTATGCGGCAAATTCCTGCCGCGAAAATATACACAAAAACCACAGAGAGCTGCACGCCCTTTTTGCGGAGAGAATGAGCAAAGGGAAAGGCAACATAGAGTCCCCCTACTGTTGTTGATGCCAGAAGTATGGCAAATACATATCCCCTGAATCCCGATGTATAATTCCGTATGGTTGTATCTTTCACCCACACGTCAAAAAGCCCAATAAGAATAAAGGCGCAGGGCAAAACCTTCATCATCTCAATTATAAAATCTTTGAAATTACCGTATATAATTTCGCCGGGTTTAAAATCAAACCACAGTGATGCGGCAATAAACAATATAAAGATGAGAATAATTAAAGGATCTCTTATTTGCTGTTTGTTTTGTTTTTGGTTCATTAAAAGATCTCCCCATAGCAGATACCGGTAACAATAGCAACGATTATGGCAATAGCGAATCCCAGGATATTTCTTAGAATAGTCATGCGTGTTCCGAAATAGTTTTTTTCCACGGAATAGGAAAGAATTCCCACCAGCATCAGAGTTGTGGTAAAGGCAGATACAACCATGAAGGCAACGCCTTTTGTCACCAGCATACCACTCAGGGGAAAGGCTATAAACCCCGGCATCATTGAGAATGATCCCAGGACCGAAGCCAGCAGTACCCCAATACCGGTATTACTGTTTCCTAAAGTCTCAATGATCAGTTTATCCGATACAAAAAAAAGTCCAATAGAGATAAGAACAATCATCGTTAAAAATGAAGGTACAATGTTTTTAAACTGCCGAAGGGATATCTTCAGTGCATTCAATGTTTTTTTTCGGTCTGCAAAGACCGATAAAACCAGGGCAATAGTTGTAAAGAGATACAGATATTTCATAAGCGGTGTATATTCCCTCCTGTTAATACCGATAATAATGAGATACCCTTTAGCATGGTATCTCATTATTATTTTAATACCGGTTACTTACTTGTTATCATCCCTGATCCTGGAGATCCGGTACGTTACCGCGCCATGGGGACAAACGATATCAAAATGTTCTTCTTTTTCCCAGTCCATCTTATCGGTAAGCCGCATGGCAACAGACATGGGATAAACGGCAGTGAGGGAGTTGGTACAGAATCCCCGGGCCTCGGGTGTCCGCGGTCCAAGCACAAACTCCTCTCCCCGTTCAATTTTCGCCATACCGGGACATACCCCGCTTTCGGTCCTTACTTCTCGTGCTTCACACTTTATTTCATAAAACGCCATAGTATTTCTCCTTTTCTTGTTATTTAAAATTATTTAATAGGAATCCAGATCTCCATTTCTCCGTCCGTTTTTCCGGTCCAGCGCTCATCGTACTTCTCCAGGGGCGGACGGTTTGCCAGCTCATAACCGGTGTTAGGGAGCCAGTTTTTAAAAATGTCCCCGGTTCCCTGTTGGATCTCCGAAAATCCCCCTTTGATGGTAAAAACCGCGTAACGGCCTTTTTCAACGGTCCTGGTAACAAAGCCTTCCGGGATATCTTCACTGTTCATCACTTCGGAACATATGAGATAGGTAAAGCCCTCTTCCAGCTCTTCACTGTCACGAGCCGGCGCTTCATCACTGCACCGCCCTTTACAGTTTCCGGAACAGATCCCGAAAACCTGTGAAGGTTCTTTTACGCTCGTCAATTTTTTAAGAGACTCTCCCTGTGAAAGATTCTTCCAGAACGTTGGAACATCATTCCGGCAGGAACCATGCTCTGTCTCAAGCTCAATTCCCACAACAGTAAACGCCTCTTTTTCCTTTATTACGGGTTTCATATTTATACCTCTTTTCTGTTCAACAAGACTTATTGAAAGCAGGTTGGCCTTATTATTAAGGGGCACAAAGACGCCCCACTTCCGGTACTCCCAGGGAGTGAGTCCATGCATCTTTTTAAACGCCCGTGAGAAAGATTCAGGAGAACCATATTGATAATCATACGCAATATCGATTATGCTCACATTGGTTTCAACCAGCTGCCGCGCGGCAGACGTTAGCCGTCTCATTCGAATGTACTCCTTAAGGGAATTGCCCACAAACACCTGGAAAAGCCGGTGAAAATGATAGAGCGAACAATTCGCTTCTTCGGCAACTTCCGCAAGAGTGATATCGTCGGTGAGATTGCTTTCTATAAAGTTGATTGAGTTCTGTAATCTTTCAAAATAGTTCATAATACCTTTCCTGCTTTTTAATAATATAGTATATTGGATTAAATAAATCCTGATAATTTGTGCTATTTGAAAAAAATTTGTAGATTATAGATTATAGTATAACGGCAAAACATCTTGACAAATGTTTTTTATAGAAACAATCCACCGCCAAACAAACGAATAGCAAACATCCCCAAGTCCTCTCTGTTCAACCAATGATTTAAATTTTTCTTGACTTCGATGTTACAAATGAGAAAAAATAGTACAATTATAATTAGAGTTTCCTGCACATGGAGAAAGCAATATGACAGAAGAGGATAAGATTGAATTTGAAGAGAAAGATCCGTTAGATGATTCAATAGATCCTTTAATGTCAGAGCCTTTTGATCCAGTTAAAATTCAAATTCAACCGAAACAGGTTCCCTTGCGCTATATTATTGAGCGCTTAGAGCATAATGAGATTGATATGAATACGGACTTCCAGCGGCATGCTGATTTATGGAGTCCGGTAAAGATGTCTCGTTTAATAGAGTCTATATTAATACGCTTTCCGTTACCGGCTTTTTATTTTGACGCTTCCAATGATGATAAGTGGTTAATTGTTGATGGTTTACAGAGGCTTTCTTCCATTAGAAAATTTGTAATAGATAAAACACTTGAGTTAAAAGGTCTGGAGTACTTGAAGGACTTGAACGGGGTAAGTTATGATATGCTGCCCCGGCAATACATGCGTAGAATTGATGAGTGCCCAATTACAATGTTTCAAATAATGCCGGGAACCCCTCCTGAGGTAAAATACAGTATTTTCCGTAGAATTAATACTGGAGGTCTTGTCTTAAATAACCAGGAAATTCGTAATGCCTTAGCCAAACCTCGTGAAAGAAATTTTCTGGAAAAACTGACTCAAGATGAATTCCTGATTAAAGCTGTAGGAGATCAATCTCGCCGTATGGCAGATCAGGAGCTGGTCTTAAAATTTATTGCTTTTCATTATAATAATTACATTGAATCTAAAAAAAATTTAGCGGTCTTTTTGGATGACGCAATGGAGAGTCTCGCGAAGAAGACCGACATACAATTAGAAGAGATTGAAAATATTTTCAATAATGCCATTGAAACATGTTATAGTATTTTTGGAAAATCTGCATTTGAAAAACCAAAAATCGATGATGATTCCAGGAAACAAAGAAAAAATTCCTCCTTATTTGAAGTATGGATGGTTTCAGTTGCTAAATTAGAGCCTCCGGAACAAAAGCGTTTAATAGACAAAAGGCAGCTTGTTATAGATCAATTTTCAGCTCTTATTAAGAATGATGAATTCTTTAACTCAATATCTTTTTCAACTCAAAAACATGACCATGTATCGATTCGGTATAGAGAGATAAAAAAAATAATTAATGAGGTTCTACATGATTGATTTCATACATATTGAAAACTTTAAAACTCTCTTAGAAGCCGATTTTCCGCTCTCTTCGTTAAATCTTTTTTCCGGTTTAAATGGTATGGGAAAATCTTCGCTTATTCAGACGCTGCTTTTACTAAGGCAATCTTTCGAACGAAATACATTACCGGATAAAGGACTACTATTAAATGGAGATTATGCTAAGCTTGGAACAGGGAATGATGTTTTCTCGGCGAATGCTGAATCCAGCCAGGTTCGCTTTTTAATTAAGCACAAGGATGAACCCAAAGGCCAAGAGTTCCTTTTCAATGAGGCTCCCGATTCAGATCTATTGCCTATCGAAAATGATATAGAGGTGATTCCTCTTCACCGGAGTTTATTAAATCGCAATTTTCAATATCTTGCAGCTGATCGAATCAGTCCGCAGAGTAATTATGAAATATCAGATTATCATATTCGGGATCTAAACACGCTGGGGAATCATGGAGAATATACAGTACACTATATAGCAGAAAATGCTCTGGAAAAATTATCAATAGAAGGGCTACAGCATCCGAACGTTACAGAGCAAAATTTTCTTATAAATCTTGAAGCCTGGATGGCAGAGATAACTCCCGGTATTAATATTCAGGCCAATACTCAAAAACAGTTCAATACAGCCACCCTTTCTTACTCATTTGGTCAGGGAAAAGATAAAACAGCTGACTTTAAACCTCAAAATGTAGGGTTTGGTCTAACCTTTGCATTACCTGTCGTAACCGCAATAATAAGAGCAAAACCAGGAGATTTATTAATTCTTGAAAATCCGGAATCCCATCTTCATCCCGCAGGACAAGCTATGATAGGAAAACTCTGCTGCATGGCTGCGTCAAGGGGCGTACAGTTTTTTATTGAATCTCATTCAGATCATTTTCTAAATGGCATCCGTGTTGCTGTAAAAAACAAACTAATTGGAAATGAGGAGGTGAGCCTGTTCTTTCTGGAAAGGCCATTTGAGCAAACAACTCATTCATCTATTATTCATAATCCCTCTATTGATGAAAATGGACGTCTGGATTATTGGCCGGAAGGATTTTTCGACGAATGGGATAAACAGTTGGACGAGCTCTTATGAATGAAATCTTTGTGTTTAACCATCACAGTCTCCCCTTTGAAACATCTCAAGCAGCCAATGAATCCATTCCTGAATTTATAAAAATTTGCCATAGCGCGCGTAACTCCATCGGTTTAAAGACTATCCTGGTTGATGAAACCATTGATAACAGCTGGTTTCGCATTGAACTATCAAAAGGGTACTACTGGCAGGATTGGTTTAACCTGAATAAAAAGGAAGACTCTGTGTTAAAAGAAGAAATCCAGGCGTTTAGAAGTATAGCTACTCAATCTCCTCTTTTTAAAAAGGAAGATATTGGGGGAGATCTTGAGCATTTCGATACCCGGGAAAAAATTACAAACGAATATTTAACTGCAATAAAAGCTGCTGCATGGTACAAGACCCCCTTATGTAGTTTTCCAACCCAGGCTCCGTGGGATTCTAACCCTCTGGAAATTTGTATTGAAACTCTTGATGATGAAGGAAGCCTGGTAGAAAAAGATGACACTCTATTGAATATTTATAATCTATCAGTATGGAACACGGTAAAACAAGATCTTATAAACATACGTAATGAAAATTTAAAAAATGGAAAGCAGTTGTGGGCTCAGCGAAAAACTCTTTTCCCCCATCTAATTTTTTGCGGCAATACAAGCAGTCAATTCCAGCGTTGGAGTTACGGCACTGGTATTTATTCACAGGCAAGAGAGGCTTTGACCTGTCTTAATAACTACGCAGAAGGAATGAAAACAGGAGCGATTAAGGGCTATTCACATGATAGTTTGCGTGACTCCGGTCTAAGTTTTAAAGTCACCGGAGAGTCGAAAACGGTAAAACAGGACCCCAGGCTTAGAAAAGAGCGCGAGTTTAATTTGCCCTCTAATGGAGAAAAAAAATTTTTCGAAAACCATGTTAAACTATCCAGTGGATTCCGCATACATTTTTTCCCGGAACCATCAGGTGGTATTATTTATATTGGTCACGTTGGTCCTCATCTGAAAGAAAAATAAACTTCAATCATTTCTATTTTTTCCTTGACAAAAACGCCCTTTAGATTTATACATCGAAACATGTCGAAGTATGAAATTGACCTTGAAGATCAGGGTGAACTGGAAAAATTTTCCAATATATTTAAGGCCCTGTCGAACCCCGGCAGACTGAGGATTTTGCTTGAACTGGCAAAAGCCATGCCCCAAGAGGGGTATTGCGGAACCAATGAAGAGCAGGAAAACTGCCAGCAGGATTTCGCCGAATGCCTGGGACTGGCGCAATCGACTGTGTCTCATCACTTTAAAGAACTTCGTTTAGCTGGTTTGCTTCATTCAAAACGTGAAGGAAAACAAACAATTATCTGGGTCGATAAAGATGTACTTGAATCGATCCGTAAATTGTTGGAATAAAAAAATTTTTGCTTTATCACATCGATAAATTTCGATATTTAAATATTTAAATAAGGAGATCACCTATGAAAATAACAGCCATTACCGGAAGTCCCCGTAAAAACGGGACCAGTGCCAGGATTGCCGATAGTTTTATGAACGCGGCGAAAAATAATTCTTCCGATACAAGCACCTATTTTTTAAACACTATGAATTACAAGGGTTGCCAGGGTTGTGATGCCTGCAAGGGAAAGACCGAAGGATGCATCCAAAAGGATGACCTCACTGCTGCGTTAAACGATTTGCTCGATGCCGATATTGCCGTTTTTTCAACTCCCGTTTACTACGGTGATTCTACGGGGCAATTCAAAATGTTCATTGACCGCACCTGGTCTTTCATTAAACCCGACTACCGGTCCAGCAGGCTTGCTCCCGGGAAAAAAGCCGTGCTCATTATTACCCAGGCCGATGTTGACACTGTTCATACCGATGTTGTTGACCGGTATACACGATTCCTGAACCTCTATGGGTATGAAGTTGAAATCATCAGGGCCGTTAACTGCGGTATGGATCAAAACGCGGATGTTGATATCCAGGCAGCAGCGGCTCGGGACCTTGCGGAGAAACTAACCGGGCAGGAGAGAAGGTAATCGGTCAAAGAATATACCGGCGAAGCCGGGAAAAAATAGGTCAGAAACTGTTTTAAAAAAATGGATCTGTATCTGCATGGGGCTACCCGGGGTTAAAAACCCCGGGCTACATGACTACACCCCTCCGGGGTGTTTCTGGTATGGGACCGAACCGCCCGCAGGGCATTGATTAATCATTGGTTGAAGCTGACCCGGCCCCTGGCTGGCAATCAGCATTGAATACGGCAATCATCCATAATGCTTTGCAATCGAACAAGCAATTCTTCCGCAAAAGAATCATTGCTGTTATGTTTTTCCTGAACTGTTTTTATTATATCGTAAAACACATCCCATCCTTTTTTTTCTTTTTCATAGAGTTCTCTTATTGGATTATTTTTTTCAGTGAGCTCCAATATTAAAGGCGGCAGCCGCTCCGATCCCATGAGTATCAATTCTTCAGCATCATTTTTACTGCCGGAAGCAATCATATCTGCTGCCTTTAACGCAAACCTGAGATATACGATGGTAAAGGGCATGGCATTTATAAAGGAGCCCGTAAATGGGTCCAGTATGTCCTTGATATCATTTTCTTCCCAGGGAAGAGCGCGGGCATAAAAGGAAAAAAGAAGAATTCGAATATAATCACCAATAATTTTTCCGATTCTTGCTGCCTCAATGGCTTCACCGGCAAAAGTTTCTTTATCGTGCCGCATAATAAGGCCATCCCGGTGAACATAGCGCAAGGAACCGTTCCTCCGCTCATTCAACAGTACAGACATCAAGTATGACTGGTCCTCAGCCCTTCCGATAATTGATGGCGTAAAGGGTCTGTATTCATTCAGTGCTTCAACCAATATACCATTTGTTCCACCGGTGACATGTATTCTATGAAGGCATACCTGTTCACCGTCAAGAGTGCTCCCCCTGCCGTATCGTGCCATCATTTCGGCCTCAGTCGACAGGGCTTGCGGTACGGTGCTGTAAAAAATAAGAGAATCAATACCTGCTTCATGGGCCGGAAATAAAACATCCGGAGTATATAAGGATTTATGGAAATCCTTATCATTAACAAGTGCTCCTGCAATCATCCCCAGGTAAACTTGTTTCCCTGCCGAATCAATACCGCGCGCTCCCCAGAGTGGTGTTCTAAAATGTTCAAAAAGGGAGAGGCCGGTCTCCTCCTTTAATTTTTCCTGGGGGAAGACCTGGTCAAGATCAATTTTGAACGTTCCCCTGATGGAAGGTTTGGTTAGTTTCCGGAGACTCGCAACTGCCTTTAGAAAATTATAATGCCTGCCATACTCTCCATCCACACCAAATATGGAATGCAGCAATTCCTGATCAATGGGGATTCCATAATAATCAGCTGCCGGCACAATAACCTGATCGATAATTTTCTTAGTATGGGCCTCTGTAAAGGCAAAGAGATTTAAGCAGGACAGGTTTTTATCCTGCAGCTCCTTTTCGATATAATCCTTTGCTACGGAATGTAGTCCTTTATGGGTAACTGATACTGAAAGAACGCAATCGACCGACGACTCCCGATCAAACGTTTTTTCAGCTAAGAATGCCTTATTCAAATTCTCAAGACCATAAATCAATTCATTGTTTTCCGGCCTGGTCCCTATTTGAATAGGGTGATCGTACCAATAAAGCTGGTCTTCTTTCTTTATAGATTTTAGTTTATCATTAATCGCCGCGCCAGGTTCATCAATCGGTGATGATGAGGAAGGCAGCGTCAACAGTACATTGGAAGTAAAAAGGATTTCACTTGCCGGGTCTCTTATTGGATCTGTATTTAATTCTACAACCTGAACTTCTCTTTTTTGCCTCAACGCTTCAATTGCCTGAGCTTTTTCCCGGAGGTCCATATCTCCTTCGGGAAAGAAAAATCTCCTGATGGTTTTTATAAATTCAGTCCTGCTCTTTTTTTTAGCCTGGTTTTGTGAAAACGTATATGCCGCGTCAATTCGATCTCTGAATTCTTTCTCTTCATGGAGCTCTTTTATTTCCTCAGCAATAATATTAATACCGGCAAGATAAAATGAAACGATATCTTTATATTCGGAATGTTCCTTGAAACTGTTTAAGTATTGATGTGCTTCATTGTACAGGGGATGGTTTTTACCGGACATGCAGAGAAGAAAAGAGGTATTTATATTTTGCAGAATTCCAGGCCGTTCATTCGCATTTGCATTATACTGGTTAGAGATACTTTTGTAGTCCCCACCTTCCCAGTATTCATAATCAACTATCACTTGAATAATACTACTCAGTTTTTCTGCTGCGGACAATAGAAATCTCCTATACCGGTAATTCTTTTTTTATTTTTTATCGAGACGGGTAATCCCGTCCCAGTCTTCCGGTGGGGGATTTTTGATATATTCGGTGCTGCGTTGAATATAGATATCTATCACCGTGTCATCGGGGTCTATGACATTAATTTCTTTAAAAACTTTCAGGGCTTTCTCGAATTGACGGGTTTTATAATGGGCTATTGCCACCTGGAAGTCAGCTTCGGTTTGTTTTTTTATCGCCCTGGTTTTGCTGTCATCAAGATCATAGACCTCGTAAATCATAACGGGCTCGTTCTTTCCTTTAACAAACACCGAATCAATTCCCCGGATATGATGTTTTTCCGGTGAGGTAAGATGGCGATAGGTATGATCGGAAATAATAATGGGGAGTTCATAGATCGCAGTAAGGCTCTCCAGCCGTGCGGCAAGATTTACTGTGTCGCCAATAACGGTAGTATCGATCCGGGTTTCGCTTCCCACCATACCCAGCATAAGATCACCGGTATTTACACCAATGCCGGCATTAACAGGATCATACCCCCGAGCCAGGCGATGCTCATTATAGTCACCTAAGGCCTGCCTCATTTCCAGAGCGGCGCATAAAGCCATATCAGCAGAACTCTTTGTTGTACCGGTTTCTTCCGGTTCCGCGAAAAGGGCAAAAATAGCATCCCCCATATATTTATCAACAAAGCCGCCATATTTGCTTATCGTCGGCTCCAGCCGTTTTAAATAGCTGTTTAAAAAAGCAACGTTGTCTTCCGGTGTCATCTTTTCGGAAAGAGACGTAAAGGATCGAATATCGGAAAAAATGAGGCTCATTCTGCGGAGTCCGCTGTTTCCCAGAGCGATATCAACAGCTGACTCTTTTCCCAGGAGGCGCAGAAAATTCACGGGCACAAAGCGAAAAAAAGCGTCTTTCTGTTCTGTCAGTTCCAGGTTGAGAACAACGGTTTTATCGTGCATCTTTAAAAAGATGGAAACAGAATTGACGCCAAAACTCAGGAGCATAATGAGGAATCCAATTTCCAGCAGCTGCACTCCCGTGTTAAGATACATTATATCGGTAAAATCCCATATCGCGGCAACCAGCGGTATGACCAGGGCTATCGATATAAGCCAGGCCCCCGGTTTTTTACGATATACTTCTCTGAGAACGAAAAAAAATATATAAACCAATCCCGGCACAGCGCAGGCAAGCCAGCCCACAAGAACCAGTTCAATAAACTGAACAGGAATGACTGCTACGGCAAAAGCAAAAAAAAGATTAATACAAATAAATAATTTTGCGGTCACTCCCAGTTTCTTTTCGGGATACAGCAGGTAATGAAGAAAAAGAAGCATAAAAGGGATAATAAGGACAGTCAGCAAATACTCAAAAGCTTGTATGTCTGAGCTGTTAGCAACAAGGTGGTGGATGTAATTACCACTAAAAACAAAGCGAAACGCGATAAAAAATGAAAGAAAACTGAGATATAGACTGGCTTTTTTTTCCGGTTTTTTAATATAAAAAAACATAAAACAGAGACCAAACAGTATAAAAATGCCCTTTATTTGCATTTTAATAAATTCGGCCTGTTCCCGTTTTAGTGTTTCCAGGTCGTCGATATAATAGCCGAAGCTTCGGGGAAAGCCAAGAGGGGTATACCGGAAACGATCAATGGGCGGTGCATTTCCAACAAAGTGAAAAACAAGCCTGTTATTCCCCTCTTTAAGAATATTTTTCTCAAAAGGAATTACAACCTCAGGCGTTACCTTGTAAAGGGTAATTACCGGTTTTTTCCTGGGATCATCTTCTTTAGTGAGATAAATTTCTTTTCTCAGCAGGTGTCCGTTTAAATATACTTCCCAGTTTTCGCCTATCATAGAGAGGTATATACCGGGAATCAGCTCACTTTCAACTAACCATTTCCCGGCTTCAAAATCAGTTTGAAGCGTAAAATGTTCTATGCCGCTTCCAGGAGAAACAGGAAACAGGGTATTAAGGTAAACAGGGAATTCAGTAATCTTTTTCGCGGTACCACCGGGTTTAAAGCCCTTCCTGTCGCTGGAGTCAAACCCCTGTTTAGCATGCCAGGTCAATGCCGCAAGATCAATGAAATGAGAAGAATTGAGCTCAATAGAAGCCGGACTTTTCGTTACTTCCGCCGGAATTTCAGTTGCCGGAACTCCGGATGCCGGAATTCCGGATGCCGGGGCAACTGAAGTCAACAATACCATGAAAAAGAGGCCCCAAAAGAGGCCCAAAAAGAGAACTATATTTTTAACTGGTGTATTACTCAAGTTTTTACCCCAACATAAATATATATAATTATTTACTTATGAAAACATGAAACAGCTGTCATGTCAAATATATTTTTTTTACTTTGAGTATCTTGAGCTGAAAGAAGTAGAAAAACGCACACCGGCACCATGAAGCTCTATACAAGCGCACATTTTTTTTAATTTAATGCCGTAAGGTTTTCCGCGCTGTTGAGAAAGATACCATAGAAAATATTCCGGCAGGATTCTCATAACGTGGGTTTCCAACCCCTCGTTATGATGAAGACCCCGGGTAAAATCTTCAGGAACAAACGCCTCTAAAACCGCCCCTTCGGCAAAAAACCTCGAACTTCGAACTTTCTTGAGAGCAGCTGACCCCGCAGAGCGGGCTATATAAGGTATATCAACCCGGAATGTAAATTATGCCTACCGGGAGTAATACCTCTGCAGAACGTTCGGAACTCGCTCCGCTCAAACA
>JAAENB010001143.1 GCA_024224995.1 bacterium
GTTGCAGGAGACTTTAACGGAGACGGCAGGGATGACATAGCGAACTTTCACCCCAGCAATGGAACCTGGTGGGTGGCTATATCAACAGGAAGCGGTTTCTCAACAGGTCTCTGGGCCGACTTTGGAACAAACTCCGGCTGGACAAGCCAGGTTGTGGGAGACTTTAACGGAGACGGCAGGGATGACATAGCGAACTTTCACCCCAGCAATGGAACCTGGTGGGTAACTATATCAACAGGCAGTGTTTTTTCAACAGGTCTCTGGGCCGATTTTGGAACAAACTCCGGCTGGACAAGCCAGGTTGCAGGAGACTTTAACGGAGACGGCAGGGATGACATAGCGAACTTTCACCCCAGCAATGGAACCTGGTGGGTGGCTATATCAACAGGAAGCGGTTTCTCAACAGGTCTCTGGGCCGACTTTGGAACAAACTCCGGGTGGACAGCCCAGGTTGCCGGAGACTTTGACGGGGACTCAATAAAAGATGATATCGCAAACTTTCATCCCAGTAACGGGACATGGTGGGTCTCTTTATTCAATGAATAATAAGTAAACCTGAAAAGGCAAAGAATATTATGCCGATAGCTGTAGGCATAATATTCTTTTGCTTTTTTTGCTTTCTTCTAAAAAAAACTTTTCAAAAATTTTTTGCTTTGCTACTGTTGTCCTTTGTGAAAAGAAACCATGAAAATTAAAATCTCAAAGAAAAAAATTAAATCTATCATTGTAGCTGTTTTACTGTCTGCTCTTTGTATTCTCGGCTATTATTATGGAGCCACACACGGTTTTTACAGTAATATATTAATTCCTGTTAATAAAGAAAAAGCTCTTGTTTTTCGAGCAGAAAAAAATGACGGCGGCATTCTGGTGGAACCGGTCGATATTTGTAAAAACCCAGGGGAGCATTTTAAATTTTTTCCTATGGATAGATTTGCTGCCTTTGCTTTGCCCTGTATGCACGAGTTTTTCGCAATAGCCGGGAATAAATTGATCTACTATTATAATGGCACTCTCACCTGTCTGGATGCTGACAACGGCGGCATAAGCTGGGAAAAAGAAGTAAAACCAGGAGAGCTCTTCAACAATAGACTATCATCAAACATTCTGAGCGACGGATCAAACATTTACGTTATTATCAATTCTAATAATAATTCGGTACTGCTGTGGGCTTTAACAATCAATGAGGGAAAAGAATTGTGGCAAAAAAAGACTCCTTCTTTTTCAATTTTTGTACAGCCCTTTCTCGCGGAAAAATACATTATTTTCCAATTTCCACTCAAGACTTTGATTGTAGAAAAAACTTCCGGAAAAACAACCGTGGTTAAATCTTGCGGAGGGGTCTTAAAAGAGAATGAATATATATATTTCTCCTCCTGTACCTACAAGAAATCTTTAGTCAATTCTATTGATCTTTCTACCATGAAAAAGAAATACCTTTTTAAAACCGGTCCTTTATTTGATAAACCTGTTGCTCGTTATAATGATTCCCTGCTTTATTTTACAGATAAAAACAAAGAAATATGCCTGGAGTCATTGTCTCTTACGACCGGGAAGAAAACCTGGACAACCCGTGTCGCAAACATCGCGCCGGATACTACTGTTCAAACGGCTTTTTTTTATGTTCCCTGCGGAGAGGCAGTTCAATGGCATACGCCGCACCTGCTTAGAGGCCCTTTTCTACCTGTTTCCCTTACCGGAAAGAATTCAGAGGGAAAAATATACTACCGGTTTAAGATCATAAATTTAAACGACGGTTCAATTACTGCTGATTCCAGGCCGGTACCGGTTTCGCGAGGAAGCACCTATATCTTTCACAAAGACGGATATTATTATCTTGTTATTCGCGAAGAAAGAAGTTTCTTCTTTGACAAGAAAGTGCTGTTGCTTGTCTTTGATCCCGCAGCCGGAATATTTAAAAGCGCGGCAGAAATAAGGTATAACAGCGCTATAAACGGAACGTCTCTTTTTTACGAAATAAAAGAGAACCGGCTTTTTATTTCCCGTGAAGACGAACTTGTTGCTGCCGGTCTTTTAGATCAAACGGTTTTGTATGGAGACTCAAAATATGTAGTGTTTCATGATGTTGATGAAATTTTGGAACGGTTTGGTTTGGGGAAACCATAAGCGTCTTTTAAAACGGCATCGCTCATTTTACGGGAAAGGATTACAACGAGCTTTATGTTAAATTCGGAGATATAGTCCCTGTTGAATAACAGGTCGGAAACTGCAGCGTTGAGCTCTGAACCTTGCAGGTTATACAGGGGAAGAATAAAAAAATTTTTTTCTTGCTTTCCTTTTCGTTTCAATTTAAAAAAATAAAAAAAGCCGACATTAAACTGTCGGCTTTTTATATGATATTTTGTATATAAGTTTTTTACTGTTAATGAATTATCAATATTTAAATATCATAGCCCCGGCCTGAACACCGGCAGCGGGAACAGCGAAAAGACAGAGGTTGCCGCGTTTCAGGCGTCCCTCTTCCTTTGCGCGGAACAATGCCAGGGGAAAACTGGCGGAGGCGACATTGCCGCACTCGGGGTAGTATGGCTTAAACGTATCGACGATTGATACATTTAAATCATCAAATATCGTGCTAATGATGCCATTTACCATGTTGCCTACATCGTGATGCAGTGAGTTGTCAAAAGAACAGTTCTTCCATTCTTCATTAGAAAAAATATCGCCCATTAATTCTTTCATTTTTATATGGCCAATATTAATAAGCCGGGCTGAATGACTGTACAACTGGTAGCGATCACCAACGGCATGGTTAAGACCGATGTTGCATACATTATAATCCCCGTCCGAAATATTAAAGAAAAAATTTAAATGCCTGCTGTCTTCAAGATATTCAGGCTCATCGGTAGCTTCAAGGACAATGGCTCCGGCAGCGTCACCAATAGTACAGGACGCCAGTTTCCATTGTAGTTCGTCCGGTGTTTTGCAGGTGAAATCGGCCCAGTCATAGGATCGTTCCCCGGAAGCAATGAGGATCTTTTTATACGCTCCGGTTTGGATTAAGGCGTTTGCTATTTCAATGGATTTCGCGAAACTGGTGCAGGCATCCTGCGTGTCAATAACATTGGCGTTGAGCGCCTGTAGATTATGGCGTAAAACATGAGATGTGGCGGGCTCAACAAAAGCTTTGGACATGCCGGTAAAAATTATAAGATCAAGTTCATTCGCTGAAATCCCGGCGTCTTCAAGAGCAATTCGAGAAGCGTTAAAGGCGATATCCGTACAATATTCATATTCATCACACCAGTTCCTGGTAATGTTTCCTGCTTTTTCAATTTTGTATTTAGCCTTTTCCATAAAGGCAGGAAGCACTTCTTTTTCCAGGTAGGGAGCACTGCTCCTTTCCAGCAAGTCCAATACATGATCATTGGTGATTTCTCTTCCGGGAACATACGCGCCAATTCCCGCTATTCTGGCGATACTCTGCATAATAGGTTACCTCAAGTTTTATAGTTTTTTAGTTATGGAGAATAATGTTAACAGCTGTCAATATATATGACTGCTGTTAACATATAATATAACTATTTTTTATTAAAAAGTCAAGTGAGGGAGAATGAGCGCTAGGTGGGAGGGAATAAACGACTGTATTGCTCTATTGGAGAGTTATTGCCGTCTCCAGTATACTTCTAAGCCGCGTTTTATAATAATGAACTTTACCTCAGAGCAAACTTTCAAAATTACTGCTGAGCCAGGGTTTGTATTTTCTTGAATTTTGAATAGCATGGAGCTTGCTCCATAAACGAACACAAAAAAATGATTTATGGGGACTAGAAGCTAGTTTGAAAAATAATCGGTTTCTACCCTTAGATATTTTTTCGTGGTTATTGCATAGATCTGGCCAATGACAAACTTCTTATTTCTTCCGAAAGAAATTTTATTATTCTGATTACTGGTTCGCAAAACACCGAGAAGAAAAACCATAGAAGCCCTGCGTTAAGGCTGGTAAATCTCAGAATTACAAATGAACCGGTATAATGCCATATTTCATAACCGGTAATCCCGAATAATACCTGCAAGGGAGCTTGCCACACGGAATTCATATCTATGCGGGTGTCGGGAACCCAGGAGAATTGGAACATCCAATTGAGAAAACCGGGCAGTCTTCTTCCGGACTTTACAACACCGCAAAAAGCAATTTCAAGACTCAAAAAAATCATTGAATATAGAAAGAATCGAATTTACGAACGTCCCATAATAGTTTCCTGCTTTTATAGTGATATACCTTTTTTTATTTCAGTCCAACCGCGAAAGAATTATATCCCGCCATTTCTGCTCCTCTTCCCTGTTCATAACAGAGTGAGGAACATCTTGCGGAATTATATCGCCAATCATTATTCGTTTTGTTATGCCGCCGCTGTTATATGGTAAAACCTGGAAATCCTTACAATTGTTTTTCTTTAAAAAATCACCTACATCGGCCAGGTTGGCTTCCGTAGCGGTAATGCCGGGTACAAGGGCAATTACCGGTAGTATGCTGATATCATTTTTTTGAGATAATTCACTAAAGAGTCCGGAAAAATTCTCAAGGATCCGTTTGTTGTCGGCACCGGTATATTCTTTGTGCTTCACCGGGTCAATGATCTTTAGATCATAAAATATAAGATCCACATAGGGGAGCACTTTTTCTTTGAATTTGGCATAATCAAAAAGCCCGTTTGTTTGCAGCGTAATATGAATGGAGTTTTTTTTAAGCTTCTCCATTACCGAACTGATATAGTCCATATACAGGGTCGGCTCTCCACCGCAAAAGGTTACTCCTCCCCCGGAACTTTCATAAAAAAGATGGTCATCCAGAAGGATCTCAACCAACTTGTCTACTGAGTAGTCCTTTCCAACATTTTGAAGAGCAGTAGAAGGACAGGCGTCAATACAGGCTCCGCACCTGCTGCACCGGTCCCTGATAATCCAGCCCGGATTTTTGGGAATAATCGCCTTTTCGGGACAGGCAGCAACACATTCACCGCAGGAGATGCAGTACTCATGGTGGAACGCTATCTCAAGTTCCTGCTTAATTGATTCCGGGTTATGGCACCAGACGCAGGACAGGGGACATCCCTTCAAAAATACCGATGTTCGAATGCCGGGGCCGTCATCAATGGCAAAATGCTGAATATCGAATATAAGCGGCTCTTCTATTTTTTTATCATCATTATTTTTTTCTTCTTTCAGTTCGTTCTCTTTCAGTTCATTCATGACATGTTGTTCCGTTTTTTATTTTTTTCCCATAAGCTGCAGCTCATTCAGCATGGAGGCAAAACGCAGCAGGTAATTAAAATTGCCATTAATTGAAACATCCTGTTTTATTAAGGCCTGGAAAATATCCGGTTTTGGTGAAAGAGCCAGATCCTTGAGCGCTTTCGCGCTTTTAAAGGTAATAGTCACATTGGGGTTTCCAATTATCTTTTTATGAACACTCATTTTGTTGTTTCCGAATATTATCGATACGGCAAAGCTTTTATCTTTGCTGTTAAAGACATACCGGGCATTAAAATTAATTATATTTTTTTTGAAATTTTTGTTCAGGGTAAAGATCATGCTCATTGCCCGGAGCAGCAGTGCCAGCACCTCCCCGGTAACCCCTGACTCGAGTTGCCGGGCCAGCTCATCCCGGTCCTTCTTCTTCATAAGATTTCTGTTTAAAATATAATTAACAATTGTTTTTAGCATTGAAAACCACTCCGTGTTTTTTCTTCTCTTTTTGCCTTTTTCCTTGAGCCTTGATCCTTTCACCTGTTTTAATCATACGGCAGCATTTCCTTGTATTGATCAAGGAATTCCGTGGCAGTACCATTCCGTATGCTGTATTCTGTCCGGGTAATTATTTCGTTTTTCATTTCTTCGTTCAGGTCTTTAAAATATGCTGAGTAGCCTGAGACCCGTACCAGGAGATCGGGATATTTATCCGGATTATTTTTCGCGTCAATCAGCATGTCATAGGACATGATATTGAACTGAACCTGTAGACCGCCATAGCGAAAATAGGCTTCTATGGCATTGCTGAACCGTTTCAAATCCTCTTCGCCATTAATCGAAGGATATTTAAGATTAAGCGCCAGGCCGCCGGGGATGTATTGGGAATCAAGCCGGGCAACGGATTTCAAACACGAGGCAAGATCGTCCGCTGCCTGTGAGGCCGGGGTAATGCCGCTGGCAAAAACTTTTCCCGCTCTCCGTCCCGAGGGAAGGGCACCGGCCATTTTTCCCTGGCCCGCGTGGTTGGTCATTGTCCAATAGGCGGGGCGGTATTTTCCTCCACGGTAATTTGTATATCCCTGGTATTCTTTATAAAGGAACTCTACTAAGGCCCGGGCGTTTCCCTCGGACGCGGGATCGCCCGAACCGTATTTTGGGGTTCGGTTTATCAGGTAAGTATGAAGTTTTTCATGACGGTTAAAATCGGATTCAAGAGATTTTTTAAGTTCATCGAATCCGCATATTTTTTCTACAAATACTGCCTGTTCAATAGCGTTAAGGGAGTCAACAGTATCGGCAAAACCGATGTGGGTTGCTCCTGAGGCATTATAGAGAGCTCCTCCGAAAATAAGATCATTCCCGCTGTCCATGGGCCCTTTAAAAAAAGCGGAAAGAAGCGGGGAGGGAAGAATTTCCTGGTATCCTCTGCCGAAATATTCATTGAGCTCAATGGCCTGCCCAATGAGCCATTTGGTTTGTTTAATAAACGCTTGCCGGAATTCTTCAAAACTTTTAAATGATGAGGGGTCGCCTGTTTCCGGGCTAATCTGCTCATCTCCTGTTGCCGGACGTTTTCCGTTATACAGGGCAAGCTCCAGCGCCGATACAAGGTTAAGCATAACAGAGCTGCTGGAGTCGTAGCTTCTTCCGGCAGACGATAGCTCAACACAACCAATAA
>JAAENB010001144.1 GCA_024224995.1 bacterium
ACCACCAACTACACCGTGGGCCTGGTTGATTCGAGCGGCGCTGCCATTACTGTTGGCAGCGCGACAGATGTGACCGTCCAGTTTGTCAATGGTACCGCCGAAGCTGGTGACTATGATGGAGCGAATCAAACCGTAACCATCGCCGCCGGCAGCAGTACCGCAACCTTGACGGTTGATACTGTTGAAGACGCTGATTACGACAACGAGACTTTCACCGCCAGTATCAATAACGTGCAGGACACCGGTGAATTCGAAAATATCGATATCGTTAGCGGTGCCAATGGTCAGACGCCGACTCAGGATACGACCATCATCGACATTACCGAGCCGACGATTAGTATCAATGATGTGACGGTGAATGAGGATGCGTCGTTTGCGACCTTTACGGTGACCATAAGTAATGCCATCGGCACGAACGTGACCTTCAACTATGACACCAGCAACAACACTGCGACCGCTGGTCCAGACTACGACGCAGTCGTTGGTGGCACAGGCACGATAACAGCTGGAAATACCTCCACCACGATTACCGTTCCCATAAATGATGACTACTACGAAGAAGGTAACGAGACCTACGATGTGACTCTGTCTAACCTGAGCGCTAACGTAGCGGCAGTCGGCAACGATCTGATTGGTGTGGGGACCATTACCGACGCTGGTAGCCCTACTCCGACCGAGTCGATCACCAGTGTCGATACGGTTTATGCAGTGATCAGTGGTCCTGCGAACGTCACAGAAGGTGACACGACCACCAACTACACCGTGGGCCTGGTTGATTCGAGCGGCGCTGCCATTACTGTTGGCAGCGCGACAGATGTGACCGTCCAGTTTGTCAATGGTACCGCCGAAGCTGGTGACTATGATGGAGCGAATCAAACCGTAACCATC
>JAAENB010001145.1 GCA_024224995.1 bacterium
CCTCTCTATGGAAAGGGTATACCTCTTTTATTGTTTTCAATCCAATTAATAAGTTCGCATCTTGCTGAAGAAAAAGCTCTGCGATTTTGTTTATTAAACATAAACAGATTCCAACTGGCCCATTTATATGACGATAAAATTGTTGATTGTCGTGATATTAAATAATTACTATATCCGGCTATAGCATACTTATTGGCAAATTTCTCATGGGAACGTTTAGTTATACCGGTTCTCTTAAAGGTATGAACATGATGTCCGATTTCATGAGCTATAACCTCAGATAAAAATAATGCTGCTATTTCAGGGTATAATTCAAACAAGTATTTCGGAATTTTTTTCTTTAGCAAATTAATTATGTTAATTTCTATAATACAGTGTGTTCCTTTTTGATCGGGAATATAACATCCCAGAGAATTATTATTACATTTTTTATGCGAAAAGTTTTCGGCAATTCTTATTTTTCTTATTCCCAACAAGTCTTTGTCTGGAATCACTCTCATAATTAAATCTATGTATTTTTTAAAAGGGAAGTATAAATGTGTTGTAATGTCAGTCTGTATAAATAGCATTTTCTCACAATATTACAAATGGAAACGTGCATATGAAAAGGTACTTTATTGACATAGTATTACTAAATTATAAACACAAGCCCAACCCATCATGAGACGTATAGTTTTATCATGTCGATAAGGGCTTTTTTATTTGCACGTTTCCAAATGTAGTTTCTGTAGAGTGCATTCCCAAAGTGTAGCCCGGAGGGGCGGCATGTTTACGGAACAGAGTGACTGCTACAGACGATCCGGATCTGTGTAAAATATTTTTTACGACATAATGTTTTATAAACATGCTACCCCGGCGCTTTTTTGTTTTTCCACGATTATCATCTTCTATCTACACTTCGGGAATGCATCCGTTTATGCATCCTGTTGATGCATCCCTCTGAGTTTTTTTGACTGAAGCATAGTTTCCGAATGCTGCGCCAATAAGGAAAGCGAGCAGAATGAAACCTGTTTTTTTTGCTGTTTTCAAAACCCTGTTTACCTCCGTTTCAATGCGTCCGGTATGATTCCTGCCTGAATATACCGAAGTTTCCAAAACCTGCGGATTCCGGGTTAAAATAGGAAAATCCTTACGATTTTACCATATTGACCTTTCCAAACTATAGATTAACTTATTGTTTATACTGTATTTACATGTCTCAGGCTCATGAAAATGCGTTTCAGAATCACCTTATATTAATGAAGTAGAAGCAGTATTTCGAAATTTGTTATTGAAAAACAGCCGGTTTTCTGGTAAACAGTACGGATTCCGGTCAGCAGAGTCACATCAGACACTTTAACATCCCCGATCCCGGGGCTACTTTGAGGAGGTACATATTATGACAGCAAAAACAGCCGAGGAACAGTTTGCCGACGAAATGCACCGTACTATAGAAGAGTTCGGCAGAATACTTCGCCCCTACTTTCGCCGGATGCCCGATGAGAATCTTGAAACCCTTCTTCTGATCAGTCTGGCAGTATTTCTGGGAGCAGACAATATATATCAGGTTCTCCAGGTTCTGGGGCTTCCTAAGACCGCCACCTACAACAAGGTTAAGAATGTCACTGTTCACTGCCGGCGTCAGTTCCTTCAGCATCACCTTTACAGCATAGCGATCCCCCTCCTGTTGGAGAGTCTTTCCAAAAGCGGGGCTTCTAAAAGCCGGGACGGCCTGATCCTGGCAGTCGATGACTCTGTGATTGTCCGCATTGCCACGGAACTCGGCTATGTATGGAGATGGTGGAGCGGTCAGCTTAAGCGCGTAGCGAAGGGACAGAATGTGATCGCTCTGATCCTGGTGATCGGGGATGTGATCATCCCCCTCGACATACGTATAGTCTCCAAACAGGGGAAAGGGCTCAAAACCAAGCCTGAGATATATGAGGAGATGCTGAAAGCCGCCGAAGCGAAATTCGAAGCCGCAGGCATTGACATCAGCTGCCTCAGAACTACAGGTGATGCGGCATATTTTTCTCAGAAAATCGCGGCATTCTGCAACGGTGAATGTTCGGAAGAAACCTCGTCCGAATCCGATGAAACCTCGTCCGAATCCGATGCACCGGCTACAGCTTCGCTGCCGGCTACCGGACTTGCGAATGAAGATGCCGAATCGTCTGATCCTGCACTCTTACCGACTATCACCGGAATTTTTCGAGGCAAGGATAACTACGTCTTCGAGATTGACGGAAAAATTCAGAAGG
>JAAENB010001146.1 GCA_024224995.1 bacterium
GTATTGGTTCTATCTGTCTATACCGGATTTTATCCGATTTACTGATTAAGGGGGAAATAGAATCAATAGTAGGATTTTCAAATATATCCTTTAATTTTATCTCTACATTAAGATCCTTGCTGATCCTGGAGACCACCCTTGTCGCCTTCAGGCTATGGCCACCAAGTATAAAGAAATTATCAAAGACACCTATATGGTCAATCCCCAGGATATCCCCCCAGATTTCCACCAGTTTTTCCTCTGTCTTATTACGGGGTGCCACATATTCAATTCCTGTATTGATATTTCCATCAGGCCCGGGAAGGGCTTTTCTGTCAATCTTTCCATTTGGAGTCAATGGGAGAGAGTCCAGATGGATAAAATAATCGGGGATCATATAATCGGGAAGTTTTTTTCCTAAATTCCCTCTTAAATCCAATATTTCAATCTCATTTTCTGAAACATAATAGGCGACTATTTGTTTCTCTCCATCCTTTCCCTCTTTTGCGAGAACCAATGTGGAAACGATATCCTCATACCGGAGAAGGATATTTTCAATTTCGGCAAGTTCTATCCTGAATCCCCGGATCTTGACCTGGTTGTCAACTCTTCCCAGAAACTCAATGGAACCGTCTGATCCCCACCTTGCAAGGTCTCCGGTTTTATACATTCTTTCCCCTGTTATAAATGGATTTTCCATAAATTTCTCAGATGTCAACTCTGGCCTGTTAAGATATCCCCGGGCTAGTCCTGGACCGGAAATACATAA
>JAAENB010001147.1 GCA_024224995.1 bacterium
ATTGCGAGCTGCATCTGGCCTTGAAGTAGTATGGGCTCTTTGGGTTGTGAGGACTGTTTGAGCAACGCGAGTTCCGGAGCAATCCAAAGAGCCCATACTACTTCAAGGCCTGCGCACAAGCAAAATTAAGTTTCTTGAGAGGAAAAGAGATGCCGCGTGTAGAATTTAAACCCTATGGAAAAATCGTGGATGTTCCGGCAGGGACGGAGCTGGTAGACGCGGCCCGGACAGCCGGGGTTCCCCTGGACCTGCCCTGCGGCGGGAAAGGAACCTGTAATAAGTGCCTGGTCCATGTGGCGAAAGGGACCCTTGAGCATGAACGTTCCGGCGACATTGAGAACCTGCCGGAAAACCATGTACGCGCGTGCAGGAGCCGCATAACAGGAAGCGATCTTGTTATTGACGTTCCCCTGTATCATACCCTTGATGAAGACCGGTATGAAAACACGGACGAATATTCCCTTTCCATAGAAAAACACCTGGGGGAAAAAGCCCGGTCCCCCCTTTCCGCAAGGAGCGAGCTAAGCATCCCGGCGGCTGTTGCCGATGACGGTCTGTCGGACTTTGACAGAATAACACGGGAATTGAAGCGCGTACGCCCGGACCTGGATAATCTTGAGACACCACTCTCCATAATCCGTTCCCTGCCCCATACTCTTCGAAGTAAACATGGCGCGCTTACGGCAGTGGTTTCCGGTGACCCGGCTCATCTTATAGGGATACAAGCGGGGCACGGTGAAAAGAAAAATTTCGGTATTGCCGTGGACCTGGGAACAACCACTATTTCAACAATGCTGATTTCTCTTACCGATGGTAAAATCCTTGCGGCGCGAACCGGGTACAATGAACAGGTATCGTGCGGGCTGGATATTATCAGCAGGATCAATTACGCCGGGAAGAGCGAGCGACTGGAAGACCTGAGAAGAAAGGCCCTTGGTGTTATTAACCGGATGATCGGAGACATGACAAAGGATTACCCGGTAAGCAAAAATGATATTACTGCCGCAGTGATTTCCGGCAATACCGTTATGACCCACCTGCTCCTGGGTGTAGAACCCGAATACCTGCGGCTCCATCCCTACAGCCCTGCTCTTCTTTCGGTCCCGTCGTTTTCGGCCGGGGAAATTGGCATAGAAATACATCCTCTGTCGGGAGTGCATATTTCTCCGGCTGTGGGCAGTTATGTTGGCGGTGATATTACTGCCGGGATACTCTGTACCACGCTCGCTGCCGCCAGTGAAGAGATATGTCTTTTTATTGATATTGGCACCAACGGAGAGATTGTCCTGGGCAGCAAAGACTTTCTTATGACCTGTGCCTGCTCTGCCGGGCCCGCGTTTGAAGGCGGTGAAATTGAATGCGGTATGCGAGCCACGGAAGGAGCAATTAACAAAATCTCGGTTAATCCCGAAACAGGAGTGGCGCAATATTCAACAATCGGGGATGTTCCTCCAAAGGGCATATGCGGTTCCGGCATTATTGACCTCCTGGCACAGCTTTTTCTCCAGGGCCTGCTCGATAACTCAGGTAAACTAAACCGGGACAAGGGATCTCCGGCGGTTCGTATTGAAGGAAGACGGGCGGTATATGAAATTGCCTCGTCCGAAGCCGCTGCCGCAGGCCGGGCTATTACCATTAGCGAGACCGATATTGAAAATATTTTACGGGCCAAGGCCGCCATCTATTCCGGGGCTGCCCTGCTCCTTCAGCACGTGGGTATTGATTTTTCGGACCTGGCCGCAGTTTATGTTGCCGGCGGATTCGGCAAATACCTGAACCTGGAAAACTCGGTTACCTTAGGGCTGCTTCCCGATCTTCCCCGGGAAAAATTCCGCTATATTGGAAATTCTTCCCTCACGGGTTCGGCCCTGCTTCTCCTGTCCGGTGAATACCGCCAACTGCAAAAAGACCTGGCTCAGGGCATGACCTATGTAAACCTGGGTAATGAACCGGCGTATATGGATCAATATACGGCTGCGCTGTTTATTCCGCATACGGATTTTTCGCGGTTTCCTTCTATTAAACAGGGATAAAATGCCCCAGACAAACAGAGAAAAAGCAACAGCCCTTGCAGCAGAACGGGCCATAGAAGCCCTTTCCAAAATAAATCTCGCAGAACGCTGCCGGCTTTTGGGTCTCACGCTGCCGGACCAGGACGGCATGCTGCGGCTTCCGGCATTTGGAAAAACCATAAGCCTGGAACTGCCTCACTTCCGGCCCCCTCCGGAGAGCCCGGCAAGCCCTGTAGAACTGGTCCTGGTTCTGCATTACCTGCTCTCTGAAGTACCGGTGGAATCAACAGGAGAACTGCTTTCCTTCCGCGACCTGCCGGGCGGCTCCTTTTACTGGCAGCCCTTTCAAGGCCGAAGCGTAATTCCCCTGGTAAAAACAATCGGCAACGACCTGGCCCTTCTTCGAACACGGCTCAACCGCTATACCTGGAGCCCCGTGAAAACAGGGGACCTTGGCGCAGCCATACATATTATCGGCAACCTGGATATCACCCTGATTTATAGAACCGGAGATGAAGAATTCCCTGCGTCAGCGGATATCCTTTTTGATTCCTGTATAAAACGGGTTTATAATACGGAAGACGCCGCAGCCATTGCAACTTCGATTTGTTTTGGCCTGATTAAATAGTTGTAACCTTCACAAAATCTTGCTTTTTGCCAAAAAATATTTTATAGAAAAAAAAGAAAAAAGGGTGATAAATATCGCTATCGGGAGTATTATTTTTATATTAACAGCTTTTTTTAGGAAAAAAACTTGACCATATCACTATATCAGGATATATTGATATACATACAGTGCTACAAAACAGGAGAACAGAATGAACTTTTTTGAACGACTAAAACAGCCAAAACCGGTAATCCTTGACGGAGCCATGGGAACACTCCTGTTCCGGGAAGTTCCGGGCTATTCAGGGCCCTTTGAAATGCTGAACCTTGAAAACCCGGCAGTAATAGAAAAAATTCACCGGGAATATATAGATGCCGGTGCGGAGATGATTGAAACAAATACCTTTGGCGGCAGCAGGATCAAGCTTACCGAATATGGTCTGGGTGATCGCTGCGAAGAGATCAATGAAAAAGCGGTTCTCACGGCGCGGAAAGCCGTAGACGGTAGAGCGGTTTATATTGCCGGTGCCATTGGTCCTACGGGTATGCTTGTGGAGCCAATGGGAGATATGCCGGTTGAAGAAATTTATGAATCTTTCGCTGTCCAGGTTCGGGGCCTGGTTAAGGGCGGTGCCGATGCTCTCATAATTGAAACCATGAACGACCTTCAGGAAGCCAAACTGGCTGTTATGGCCGCGCGGGATAATTCCTCCCTGCCGGTAATTTCCAGCATGACCTTTGAAGAGAACGCGAAAACAGTTACCGGTACCGGCATGCTCACGGGCTTTGCCACTCTTTCCGAGTTTGGTGCCCATGTTGTGGGTGCCAATTGCAGTATGGGCCCGGACGGGCTGGCCGCGCTCTTTAAAGAAAACCTTGACGATATTAAAAAGACCGGTATGCCCCTGTGCGTGTGGTCAAACGCCGGTCTTCCGGAACTGGTAAACGGTAAAAGTGTTTATACCCTGTCCGCGAAAAACTTCGCGGAGACCTCAATGGAATTTGCCCGGTTCGGCGTTAAAATTATCGGGGGCTGCTGCGGTACCACGCCGGAGCATATTGCCGCGCTGCGGCAGCAGGTAGACAATACAAATGAATTCCCGGTTGAAAGGCACGAAAAAAATTACGGGTTTATAACAAGCCGCAGTGCAGCCATTGATTTTAATAAACAAAAAGATCTCATTATCATTGGTGAACGCCTCAACCCTACGGCCAGGAAAAAATTCTCCGCCGACCTCAAAGAAGGCAAGCAGGGCTTTCTCCGGGAAGAGTCCAAAAAACAGGAAGCCGAAGGCGCTCATATTCTTGATATAAACGTCGGTGTTCCGGGTATTGATGAAATCGGGGCCATGTATCAATCGGTGTCGGTTCTGAGTACCATCGTAAACACTCCCCTTATGCTCGACTCCGACAACAGGGAGGTGCTGGAAAAAGCGCTCCTCGCCTACCCCGGCGTCGCGATTCTTAACTCTATAAACGGGAAAGAAAAAAGCATTAACACCCTGGTGCCCATTATCAAACGCTTTGGCTGTTTTATTATCGCCCTGTGCCTGGACGATACGGGAATTCACCAGGACGCGTCAAAACGAATCGCTGTTGGTGAGCGCTTAATCGCGACCCTGGAATCGGAGCAGATTGATCCCCGGCGGATATTAATAGACCCTTTAATGCTGGCGGAAAGCGCGGAACCGGGCAGCGCTCTTGAGACGCTCAAAGTTATTGAACACTTTGCCAAAAAGGGGATCAAAACCTCACTGGGAGTTAGCAATATTTCCTATGGCCTGCCCCAGAGAAAATTTATCAACAATGTATATCTTAAAATGGCCGCTGAAAAAGGGCTTACTGCCGCGATATTTAATCCCTCCGCACTGCGGATCATTGAAGGCCCGCTGGAAAATCTTACGGGGGAAGATGCCCTGGCATACGATTTTCTCACGGGCAGCGACCCGGGCGCGGCAAAGTATATAGACTTTTTTAATCAACAGAAAAAACAGGACGGCGCTGCGGAAGCAAAGCCCGCCCCGGTGAAAAAAAGCGAAAGCCCCGAAGAGACGATCCTGGCTTCCATTTACGAAGGAGTAATCGAAGGCAATGGGGATGAGGTCGCGGAGCTGGCAGAAAAGGCATTGGCCTCGCTCCCTCCCGAGTCCATTATGAATGAGGCTCTTCTTAAGGCGCTGGAAAAGGTTGGTGAGCTCTATAGTACGGGTGAATATTTTCTTCCCCAGATGATCGCTTCGGCTAATGCCATGAAAAAAGGTTTCCTGCTGCTCAAACCCCTGCTCAGCGCGAAAGCGACGGAAGAGCTGGGTACTGTTGTCATCTGTACTGTTAAGGGTGATGTTCATGACATTGGCAAGAACATTGTTGCCATGATGATGGAAAACCACGGCTTTACTGTTCACGACCTGGGAAAAGACGTCTCCGGTGAAACGATTATCGCCAAAGTGAAAGAGGTCAATGCGGACCTGGTATGCCTCAGTTCATTGCTTACCACGACTATGGGTGAGATGAAGGTTGTGAGTGAGGCACTGCGCGAAGAGCAGCTTAGCGCCAAACTGCTCATTGGCGGCGCTGTTGTTAATGACGACTACGCGGAAAGTATTGGTGCCGTTTACGGCAAGGATGCTGTTGACGGGGTTGCCAGGGCTAAAGAGATGCTGGGGGTTCAA
>JAAENB010001148.1 GCA_024224995.1 bacterium
GGGAACCCGAAAGTTAATTGTAGTTTTGATTTTCATAAAAATGCTCCAAAAAGTCTGTTATCAGGCTGATATTTTTTAATCTAAAAACCACCAGCCCCTATTAATAAGAGCATCATTTCAGGGCAAAAAGTAACAAACTTTTTTAGGAAAGCAGCAAAAAAATTAATAAACCACACGCGGAGTGAACAAAGGGGCGATAATGACGATTAATCAGCTCATTTTTGAATAGACAAAAACAATATTCTCTCTAATCCACCCGTTCTGCTCGTAAAAGGATTGAGCATCCGGGTTCTCTTTGAGGACAAATAAAAAGGATTTTTTTATACCAATTTCTTGAAGTTTCGCGCCGGATAATTCCAGCAGCTTTTTGGCAATGCCAAGCATTCTAAAGTCTTCTTCAACACCCAGGTGATGAATAATACCCCGCCTGCCGTCGTGGCCGCAGAGCACGGCCCCAATGATTTTATTATCTTTTTTGGCAATAAAACTCAAGCCCCGGTTCCTGGCAATATACCGGCCAATCCCTTCAACAGAATCCTCACCGTTTTCGTGGAGATAAATCCCGTCAATGGACCGCCACAGGTCCAGGACTTCACCGCAATCAGCGGCACGGAATTCGTCAAAAATAATATCTTTCATTTAGTTACTCGGATTCTTCCTGCTTTGTCTTAATCTCCTGTAGTACCGAGAGATACTTCTCACCAAGCTCGGGATCGGTCATGTAGATATAGGCCGCGTACCCGATCATGGTATGAATTGACTCACCTTCCCGGAGCTCTTTACCTTTTGAAAGATTATGGACCGCGGAGCGAAGTTCCCGCTTTAGTTTCCGTGGAACCCGGGGCGTTTCTTTGCCGTTAACGATGAGACCCGTAATCTGCTGTTTGCCGCCGGAACGGGCAACCCGGGTTTTTTTGGCATTAACCCTGAAGCCTTCGTCTTCAACGACTCGCTTAACCAGGCCCATGAGCGCGCCCAGCTTCGGGGCTTTTTTATGTTTCGCGGGCAGGCTGAACGTAAGGTCATCGGCGTAGCGGGAATAGCGCCACCCCAGTTTTTTAGCCAGTCCCGCGAGTCTGCGGTCCAGGCGCATGCAGAGCGCGTTGGTAATGGCAGGGCTCGTGGGAGCGCCCTGGGGAAGAGACCGGGGCCCAAGAGAAACAAAATATTTTTTACCCTCAAGTTCAACTTCTTCGCGAGGGGCTTCAGTGCAGAGCAGGGCAAGGAGCGTGGCGATTTGCTCTCGGTAGCCTGCTTTTCTAAAAAGGCCCTTAACCCGGGGCAGGGTAATGGTGGGAAAGAAATCTTTAATATCAATACGAAGAATTATTTTAGAATCAATATGGCACAGGGCATTGGAATAAATAGACCTGCCGCTTAAGAATCCGTGAGCGGCGCCATGAACCGGGAGATGCTCAAGAACTTCCCGCAAGATCCAGCGCTGGATATTTTTCAGCTTTGGCAGGGGAGCCCAGATGGCACGCTGGGACCCGTCGCGTTTGGGAATGGTAAATGGCCGGTAATGGATCTTTTCTGCGGCATCCCGGTGATAGGAAAGCCAGCGGAGTTCCGAAACAGGAATATCCAGGGCAGCAGCCAGGTCCGCGGGCTTTTCCAGGGGAGGAAGTTCGTTTTCCGAAGCCCGTTTTTCCGCGTTAGGAATATCCCATTTGTCGAGGTCAATAACATCATTCCAGAAGACCCCGTCGCCCAGGTGAACAATATGGGTTTCTTTATAGGCAAGCCATGCCTCTTTTTTTAGTTCCCGTTTCCGGGCAGCTTCATCTTTGAGCGCCAGCTTGTATTTTTTAAGCTCACTGTCGCTCAGGGAATCGGAGTTTTGCCGGTCTACAAATAAACCTTCCTTGCGGAGTTTATCATTAATATAGGCGTTACTGCCCCCGGCTTTTTCAATTTGTTCCCATAATTTAACAAGATCTTTCTTCGCCATCTAATTACCTCGTAGTATCTAAATACCCTTTTGATTCAAGTTCGTCGATTTGAGAAAAATAAGCGTCTCTCGCTTCCGGAATGGAATTATACACAAAACTCTGCTTACGGAGTTTTGCCTGCTGCAAGCCCCAGCGTTTGTGAATGCGTTTGTTTTCCAGGGTCAGCTGGTAAATGTGCTCACCGGACTCGGCCCGCCTGGCATAGGTACGGGTTTCGGTAGTGAGAGTTTTTCTATGATCTTCACTCTTGCGTTCCGCTTCCAGGCGAACCTGTAAAATCCGAAGAGCGATCATATGGGGGCAGGGCCCCTGTTTTAATTGATGTTTCCGGAAAAAACTGCACGTACATGAAGCTTTCCGAACCCGGCCTTCATCGTCAATAGTCATTTTGGGGCCGTATTCCATTTTTTCCGAAGCCACTTTGACTGTGCCCGTAAGCTCAACCCCAACACCAAAGATATGATTTTCCATATCCAGGGAAACCGCCTCTTTTTGAGCCAGAAGATCGTACGCGCTTCGCTCGTTCTGGTTTCTGAAGGTTAATTTATCCTCATCAATGGGCGCGTCCGTAAGCGGACGATACCGGAACGATTCAAGATCAAACAGCAGCTTACCCTGCTGGCAGCCCATTTGCAGCGCTTCCAGGACTTTTGCTTCTTTTATATTAAGGTCTTTGGCAATTGCCGCAGAAGAGGCAAACCGTTTTTCCGCGAGATAGTTTAGCACGGGCTCAAATTCAGGAATGGAATCTTTATTCCGGGGAAGGAGCAGGTCCAGGGTCGTGGATTGGGCCCAGTCTGCGGAGGTGAAACCCGTGAGCGCCAGGGTCATGGAAATACTGCCTGCCGTAACAACAAAAAATGACGGAAGCCCGCTGCCCAGCAGGTGAACAGTAATGTCGGAGGCATAGGGAAGGAGCCGTTCAAGAAGTTTTAGTCTGCGCCGTCCCCAGAGCTTGAAAATCTCAGCTTTTGAACCCCGGTATATATCGGCAGTGGTGTTGAGCACCAGCTCCCAGGGTTCCAGAACCAGGCGGGGATATTCACCCGGAACCAGTTCAATGCGAATAGCACGCCCTTTCTTTTTCTGATCTTTATTCAGCCGCAGGTGGCGAAGAAGATTATAGAGGTCAATAGGCGCGAGTTTAAACTTGTTTTGAACAAGAATCCCGGCAGACTGGATCTGGAGAAACCCTCTTAGCCAGGTGTACGGCACTTTTACCTTTTTTTCAATAACGGAAGATTTTTCACCGGGAGCGGTAGCGGTTTCCAATTGCACGGAATCATCTATGATCGAAAAGAGCGTTTCCCGGTAACTGCGCATTTGCTGGATCCCGTCGAACAGCTCCTGGCTGTAATCAATGTTGGTGGTTCCGTAGGTAAGCTCACCGTCAATTTTAACCGCAGAGAGGTCAATGCCTAAAGCCGCGTAGATCCCTTCATCCTTGCTGAACACTTCCATGAGCAGTTTGTCCGGAAAGAGAGAAATAATCGGGTCAAGAACCAGGCTCGCCGACGGATCATTTCTTTCCATCCAGTCGAAATAGGCCTGCCGTGCTTCCCATTCCAGCATGGTGGCCGATTGTTTTTTTAGATTCTTGTACGCGAGATAGGCAGTGCGGTCTTTCGGTTTATAGGTCTGATCGCTGCTCACAATATCGTACAGAGAAGCAAAGGCCTCTCGAATGAGAATGGTCTTTTCAATGGTACCGTTTAACCGAATGGGGGAAGGGCCGTGAATGTTCCCGTGAAGACTGAGTTCGTTTTTCCCCGCTTCGGAACTGACCCCGCTAACGCCTTTATAGGCCAGGGTAATTTCGGTCCGGTCGGCTTCGGTGCTTTCAGTATTAGCATCCTGTTTGATACCTTCTGTTATATCTTTTTTTTCATTATCGCCCATTCGTATTACGCTCCATTTCCGGCAAGTGTTTCTGTCTCTGCATTTTTTTTCCTCTGCCGTTTCGATCTGCGAAGAGCCCGCCACGCGGCTTTGCGCAGTTCCGGATCTTCTTCATCTTTTTTAGCAAAGGAGACCAGGGCATCCTGTGATTCCGGCGTTGCCATGGCACCCAGAGCTTCAATGAGTCCCAGCCTGGCCTCTTCCGAAAGTTCGGTATCCGTAAGACCTTCTTCAAGACCGGATACGTCCGTGCCCGTAACCAGGTGCGGCAGAACAATGCCCTGGGAATGGATTTGCCTGGCCGAAGTAAAAAGAAGTTCCTTTGAAACAGTATCGATATTTTTTATTAGAAGACTGTTTACAGAAGGACGGTCTTCCAGGTTCTTTTTCAGGAGAGAGTTAACCCTGTCCGGAGCTTTGAGCCCAATGCAGGAGAGCGCCATTGGACGAATAACCGCGTCTGCCTCATCCGCTCGTTTTTCCAGGATGTCGAGCTCTTTCGCGGAGAGCTCCTGCATGGTAAGCGCCAGAATGGCTTCTTTCCGAATATCCAGTATGGCGGCATCGTTAACCTCTAAAATATCAAGGAAGATTTTTTTGCCCAGGGAAAACCTGCCGCATGCCCATACCAGGGCGGCGCATGCTTCCGGAAGATCTCGCTGGGGTCGTACCCCTTCATTCTCGTTAATGGTTTCCCTGCCTTCGGCAAAGACCTGCCATTTTTTCCAGATTTCATCCAGCTTTTTCTCGAGCAGCTTTGCCTGTGTCCCGTCAACCAGTTCCGGATTGACGCTGCCCAGCACCCGTGCAGCCGCGTATAAGGATTTGGGTTCCCCGCTTTTGAGAACACTGCAAACCTCATCAATGGGCGGAACTTCCCTGTCCAGAAGGGCTTTAATAATACCCTGGATAAAATCTTTATTATCCAGTTTCGGCAGCAGCTCAAGAAGCCGGGCCGCGTTCCCTTCTTTATAAAGCCGTTTAATATCGTCCTTTATTTCTTCCAGGAGATCCTGGTCGTCTGTTTGCAGGATGATGTAATACGGTTCAAGGGAATCTTTATCGTATTGATTGATGAGCGAGCGCGCGGCAGTGGAAACAACATCAACATCATCATCATTCTTAATCATATAGGCCAGGAGATCCCTGCTCACCTGGTCATCATTAAATTCAAGCAGCTGGGCAACTTTATCCCGGACTTCCCAGGAATAGTCTTTAGCCCGTCCCCGGATAATTTCC
Organism: bacterium; assembly: GCA_024224995.1. The sequence continues at coordinate 5,091 of JAAENB010001148.1, forward strand.
CACGCGGCCCTGTTGTTGTACCAGCGAAGACCGGAGAGAGCCGAAAGGGAAGCTTCCGAATCATCATCTGCGGCAAGATCCGAAAGGAGGGTGAATATTTCACTGCTCTTTTTACTTTCTTTCATGTGGCCAATGGCTTCAAGAGAAACCTCGTGAAGTTCGTGCATCTCATCATTGGCAAAGCGGAGCAGGGTGTCTACAGCCTGGTCATCGGCAAGATGCCCAAGCGCCAGGACCGCGTCTTCCCGGTCAGAGTCACTGCTGAGCAGGTCCACACCTGCCAGGAGAATATTCAGGCCTTCTTTATGCCCGTCAAGGGCCAGCTCTCTTGCGGCAAGGAATTTGGTTCTTCCGTCGGGATGGGTAAGGGCCTCAAGAAGAGGATCACGGGATCCGTCCCGGTATTTGAGACGCCATCCAATGGCATACAATGCTTCGTTCCTGATATCGTCCGAAGGGTACCGGGACAGGGTCGCCAGCATTGGGTCTACGGCGTCGGAGGGGGCCAATTGTGCCGGCGTAAGCAGGTTTTTTAGAAGAGATTCGTTTTGAACTTCATAGAGTCTGCGGAGCAGCTGTTCGAGAATTGAGTCGTGCCGCTTATAGGTGTCTTTCTCCCACTTTGGCTTTTTTTCATCTTCAACTTCCTGATCGTACCCGCTGATTTTGAGAACAGCGTCGTATGCTGCCCGTACTTTTTTACCGTCTTTAAAAAACTTAAATAAGCGGGGAGCCGATTCCGGATCTCGAAAGCTGCCTACGGCTTTGAAGATCGGTGAAGACTGCGCGGTATTGTCATGATCTTTTTCTACCCGGTCAAGAAGAATTCCCGGAGTCCGGGGATCGCCCAGGTAGAGCAGGCCTTGAATTGCCTCTTGCTGAATACCGGCCTCATCAGAGGAAAGCATCTCTTTGAGCGTGTCAAAAGCCACGCTTTCTTTCATTTTAGCAAGATTGCTTGCTGAAAAGCTCTTAACATCACGATAACGGGAGTTAAGGGCGATATTAAATACCGCGATAACCTGGTCTTTTTCTTCCTGGTCGTCGCTTTCTTTTAAGATCCTGGTTAATTCCGAAATTGAATTTTTCCGCTGCGACTGTGACCGCACTTCCAGGCCCGCTTTCAGGATCGTAAGGGTCCCTTCTGTTTTCATGAGGATCTGTGCCGCGTCTTTTTCCAGCCCGTTGGTATAAGCGGTGAATACATCTTTAATAACGGCAAGATGCCCTTTTTTCTTCAGATCTTCCGCCAGGAGGTCCAGCCCCTGTTTGCCGATATCAACATGTTCTGTCGCCAGAAGCTCCTTTACCAGGGTTTCACGGTTACTGTCCATACCCAGCAGGTTGTCCAGAGCCTGTTTCCGCACGGTTCCGTTACTGTCGTGGAGTGCTGCCAGGTATACGGAATAGACCGTGGCAGAGAGGGACGCTTCCTTTTGCGCCAGGTCCCGAAGCCTGAGCAGAGCGCTCTGCCGAATCCCCAGTTCGAAATCTCCGCCCTGGAGACGGGAAAGGCCAATGTAGGTTCCCAGGATAAGCTGGTACAGCTCTTCTTTGCTGTATTGCGGTACTTCCGCCTCTCCGCTGCTTGCTTGCTCCTCTATTGCCTTGATCTCATCTGCGAAACGGGTTGAAAAGATTTTCCACTCATAATCAAAAGCCCGCTGCCGGGAATCGGACTCATTTTTGAGCGCCATCAGTTTATCCAGAATATTAAAAAAAGCAAAGAGCCGTATTTTGTTGTTTCCATAGGCAAGAATTGTTCCCAGTGTTTTAATGATCTCAGGTTTAATGCGCCAGGGTTCCTGCCGGTCTCCCCGGTCATTGAACAGGTTTTGCACATAGGTATGGAAATTATCCTTGTCCGGATAATTTTCCAGAGCCTGGGCAGTGAGCAGCCTGGTATGGGGAGACGAAGAAGAGAGACCCGTAAGCAGGCGCTTGGGGCTTCCTTTTCTTTCGCAGTCTTCCAGGAGCATTAACAATAAGATGTTTAAATTTCGTAAGGCCTGGTTGGAATGGTCAATAAAATCGAGCAGGTATTCTTCTTTCTCTTCTCCCAGAAGCAGTGCCGCGAGTAAGCTTTCTTTGGTCTGGTCTTTGAAAACAATGGAAGAGCCCGAAGAGTCTCCCAGGTAGGCCAGAGCCCGGGCGATTTCTTTTTTTACGCGTTCGTTCGCGTGTTTCAGTTCCCGGCGAAGCGTTTCCCGGTGCGAGGGATCGCAAATATAGGCCAGGGTCCGGGCTGCTTTTTCCTGTATTTTTTTCGATTTTTGTTTCATAAGAGCCTGGATCGCGTCAAAAGATTCAACCGCAGCCAGATCTTTTAACCCATCCAGGGCTCTGAGTACATTTTGTTCCCATGCCGATTCCTGCTCTTTTTCTTCTTTTTCCCTGGTTACCATTTCCAGCAGGGACGGGAGCGCTGTTGTGTCACCATACCGCGCAAGAGCACAGGCCGCGTTGAGGCACACGTCCTTATAGCTGCTTTTTAACGCGCCCGTAAGTTCGTCCCTGGCGTCATTTTTTATTAAGGTCTCAACAATGAACTGTCTTATTTTTATATCTTTGTCTTCCAGGGCAAGGAGCAGCAGGGATAGATTATCCTTAATGTCAACGTGTCCTTTCGTGAGTATTATGGCTGCTTCCTTCCGGATGTCGGAATATGAAGAGGAGAGGGCGTCTTTTAAAATATTCAGCGTATCACGGCTGAATTTTTTTAAGCCGAATTGCAAGGCTTCAAGCCGGATGGTTTCACCGGGATCGTTCAGGAGTTCCATAAGCATAGGAAATGCCCACGCCTGTTTTATATTGGCCTTGATCTCTGTTAATACATCATTCCGGATATCATAATGAATTGAATGGAGAAGAAAGCGCAGAGTATTTTCTCCGCCTCCTGCCAGTTCGAGATTTAAGATCGATTTAAAGGCTTCTCTGCGTATATTATACGATGAATCATTTAACAGGCGTTCAAGGAGCCCGTAAAATTCCGCTTCGTCTTCGGTTTTCTTTATTTTTTTGAGCTGTTTTAGCAACAGCTGCAAGCCCCGGTGCCTGATGTTTTCATCTTCAGTATTCAGGGCCGCCTCTACGGCGGAAAGGGGATTGTCTTTTTCCAGAGCCGTGAGCGCGGAAAATGCCGCGTCTTTAACCTGGCTCGACTGGTCATAAAGCATCATGCGAAGCCGGTCAATTGCCCGGGGGTCGGCAATACTTTTTAAGGCCCGGCATACCTGTACCCGGACCGCTTCTTCTTTTTCGCGGCTTAATTGCAGCAGGGAACCAAGTGCCCGGGGATCGTGCAGAACAGCCAGGGCCGTCGCTCCCATTAGAGAAACGTCGAGCTCCCGTCCGGCCATTGCTTCCAGCAGGGGCCGGTAATCTTCTTCCGTGAGCCGGGAAACGTCTTCTTTTTCCGGTTTGGAAAGATCTTTTTTCTCCTCTTTTTTCCTGCCCCGGTTTTCCAGGTCATGAAGATTGCGGTGCGTGGCTTCATCCAGAGAACGCAATACTTTTGCCAGGGGGGGACGGCTGAGCAAAGAAATAAGGAAATTTATCCTTCGTACTTCCGGCTCCGGGTCGTTTCCGTATTTCCGCAGCGCCTGTGCTATTTCCGGTTTGTCGAGAAAGCCTCTTTGTAAAAAACGTTCCAGCGCCTGTATTCGAATGTCGGTATAATTGGAATGGAGGGCTAAAAGATCCGCTTCCGGGCTGTCTGCGTCGCCCAGGCTTTCCAGGCTTTTAAGGGCTTCCAACCGTACTGCCAGGGGCTCGGCATTGAGTGTCCCTACCAGGGCCTGCATTGCCAGGTCATCTTTTGGCGCCAGTTCAGTGAGAGCCTGTACCGCAGCTTTGCCTAAGTGGCCGTCGCTTTTTGCCGATTCGTTGCTGAGAGCAAGGTTAATTGGGCGAAGAGAGTTTTCTCCCTCCTGCTTGCGCAGTCCCTTGAACGCGGCTACCTGAACTTTTTCATCATTAGATGAGAGAAGCTCCTGCAGCAGTTTTATTGCCTGGCTGTTGTCCGATTCTCCAATTAAGGTGGCTGCCAGTAAGCGCAGGCTTTTATCCTGGTCTTTTGCTGCCCGGCGGGAAATGATCCGCAGGGCTAATGAGTCATTATAGGACGCAAGTTTTTTTAGAGCTTTTTCCCGCGCGTTGGCATCATCACGCTGTAATTCGTTTTTGGCCCGGGTATAGGCATCATATAAAATTAGTACTGCTTCATCCAATCGTCCTTCTTCATTTATGGGAAAGAGCTTTATTGAATAATCTTCACCGGCCAGGGCAACATGGGGCTTGCCGTTATAGGAAACCAGTCCCATTTCCAGGCCGTTCCCGGTAAAGGTATAACTGGACGGACGCCGTTTGGTAAATCCCGATGCCCAGAGTTTTACGGTTTTATCTTTTCCAGCCGTATAAAACTGCTCCCGGCCGTAATTCATCATGGCCTGGATATTTTTCTGATGATTATTCTGGCCGCTGCGGTCTTCGGGCTCCAGCTCGCCGCGTATATGGGTAACCAGGAGTTTTAAGTCAATCCCCGTAGACAAAAGCCGGAGTTCTCCTTTTTCGAATAACAGGGACGTAACAGCCCCGGTGTGCAGTTTTTTGGAATTGGACAGGACAAATTCATCACTCTCTTCACCGGTGAATACCGAAATGGTACCGCCCGTAGATCCGGCTGCCAGCCAGGTTCCGCTGTCATCGGCGGCCAGGGCTGTTCCATACTCGGAAAGAGTAAGAGTCCGGAGCAGGGCTCCGTCTTCTCTATTCAGGATGCACACCCGGTTGCTGCAGAGAGCCGCGAGACGGTTCTTCGACAATAAAACAATGCTGGTTACGGGACCGGGCAGCGCGTCACCCAGGGGAGCCAGCGCTCCTCCTTTTACGTTTCCGCAGTACAGGACTAAATCGGTTCCGGCTGCGTATATTTTTTTCTCGTCCTTAACTAAGGCTGTCCCTCCTGCCGGAAGAGGATCGAACCGGAGTTTGTCTTTATCCACATCCACGAGGTAGACTCCCGTAGACTGGCCCTCTCCATGTTCCGTTACAAAATGGATAAATTCATTTTCCGCGCAAAAGCCGGTAATCTTCCCCCTGAACTCCAGGTATCTCTTAACCGCTTGATCCGAATCAGTCATAATGTTTATCCTTTAAAAAAGTTTGAAGTTTCAAGTTTGAAGTTTCAGGTTTTTTCTCCGGAGACAACTTTCCGGAATGTTCCTGAAACTGTTTTTAACTTTCTACTGTGTTTTTCCCTTGTCCCGGGTTAACCGATCACCGAACACCCGGCCGAAGGCCGCCGATCACTATCCTCTAATCCCCGGCCCGCAGGGCCTCCGCTTTCCCAATCCGGGTAAGCGCCACCAGGCAGGCAGCCTTTTCACTCTTGCCGTAGGAATTCATGAATTCTTGAAGCAGGGGAGTCACGATCTGCGCGAAGGGCTGTTCTTCTATTGCTATATCCCTGAATACTTCAACCAGGGAGAGTTTTGCTTTTCTGGCCGGGAGCGCCCGCACCAGTGTGCTCTTGCCCGAAAACTTCGACGGCGGGATCTCAAACAGTATCCTTCGCATAAACGAGTACATGCCGTCGTGGTCCGCGGGCAGGTTTTCCGGTTTTTTAACGGGGAGCCGTTTTTCCGTTTCAGGCGCTGCTTTTTTGCCGTCAGCGTCCTCTGCCTCTTTTTCCGCCGGGGGAATCCAGGAAAGGGTAATTCCTTTATCCCGGTAGAGTTCCCATATCATACGGATAACAAAATAGCGCATTCTCCGGTCCGGGCTTTCGGTTAAGCGGAACAGCTCTTCGGGAATTGCCAGCCCCGGGTCGCGCTGAATGAGACTGATCCCTATATCCCTGGTGAAATTATTTAATGACTCGCAAAAACGATAGGCTGCATCTGCTGTTATGCGTTCGGGAGCGATCCGGTACCGCGCGTGTTCTTTTGACTCATCCGCCAGTAATGCCTTCGCGATAAAGTTCTTAACATCCATAAATCTCGATTCACAGAGTTTGATAAGCTCTTCAAGGGGAAAGTCCCAGGAGGCCAGTTCCCATTTCGCCAGCTCCAGGCCCAGGCCGCGCAGGTTTCCCAGCTTGTCCGTAAGCAGCGGCCGTACCCGGTGGTAATTCAAAAATTCGTGAGGGATCTCTGTTCCCGGGTCTACGGGCCTGTCCGTAATTTTTAACCCGATATCCTGGTGATGCTGCCGGATGTACCGGATGGCAAACAAGCGAAGGGGATCTTCTTCTCTTTCCGGTGATACAAGCATTCCCCAGAGCTTTTCGCATCCCCGGAGAGTATCATCATCACTGAATGAGCGCTGTTTTCCCGCCAGCATCTGTAAAAAAGCGGTTTCTGAAATAATCTTCATCTCAGAACCCTTTTCAATAAGTGACTCAGCCTTTACCTGCTTGCTTCCTTTTTTGCCTTCTCCGTATAACGATGACCCGTCATCGCCAATTACCAGGTAATCGAGGTTCGCGGTTACTCCTGAAGAGTTCTTCCCTTTTGCCCCGGTGACTTTATCCTGGGCTTCTTTGCGGGTCATGGTGGCGAGTTTCCCGGTAAAGAGAAAAGACTCCCCTTTTAAATCCGCGCCGCCTTCCGTTTCCGCCTCTTTGCCCGCTTCCCCGCTTCCTTCAGCGAAATCGGCAGGCACAAATGCCTTGATCATATAATCTACGGCAAAGTCGTGATACTCCGGCTCGGTCCGCTCCACAAGCTGCATGAGCCATTCAAACCCTATCTCACCCGGTTCAAACCGCCGTACGTCTCCCAGCCAGTTTAAGACCTTTCCGGCCAGGCGGGTATCGAATTCCAGGGCTTCATCCCGGCCCAGGTGTACCCGGTCATTTTCTTTTTCTTTAAATTCAGCAATGAGGGGAGACGAATCCCACATGGGCCGGTAGGCTGCGGTTTTTAGAAAATCAACTCCAATATCTTTGAGATTCAATTTATCGTTATTGATGGCCTGTACTATTTTCTTCGAGGTGAACGGGTGGACCAGCAGCCGTTTCAGGAACGACGGCTCAAGCGAAGGATAGGTTAACAGGGATTGTACGATGAAACCCGCGAGCCGTTCCGTTAGCCGGGTGTTGTCGAACAGGTCATAAAAGAATTGCGGGGTAAGCGATTCATAACTGTGTATTTTTAACAGGTGTTTTGTGGCAAACTTGTAACTGTTGTCGGCTAACAGGCGTTCGGTAAACCATTCACCCGTAAGCTCGCTCGCGCCAAAATGTTTTTGTATCATATTTTCGGCCAGCTCATTCCCATACTGTGTTCCCAGCAATTCTCCCCATACGGGAAGTCCCACATCCTCGCGTGGATCGCGCTCCTGGAGCAGGTCTTTTGCCAGGGACCGGACTATTGAATCGGAATGATTGATGAAAATAATCAGTTTATCCAGGTCCAGGTCACGCGCGTAAACCCGGGCGTAACCGGCCGCGTATTTCCGTGCTGTCTGGGAACCCGAATTAAGCAGTCCCAGGATGGGGTCGTGCAGCCCCAGATCCTTGAAATTGTCCTGGCTGAATTTGGGGACATTTTCCAGAAGCCATACTACAAACTCATCAATGGTTTTACTTTTGACGCTAATAAGGCGTACCGCCCATGCGGGCTCCACTTCCCGCAAGGCTACGGGAAAGTCGGTCTTTAAGGCGGCAATGGCGAAGTTGCGTACCATCTCCGCCCGGGCCCGTTCAAGCAGGAGAAAGAGCGGCCGTGGTGAGCGCTGCCATAATTCGGCAAATGCCCGGAACCTGGTAAGATCGGGCGGGTAGGGATACAGGTTAAACTCTCTTCTGTCGTAGCACGGGTCATTATTGGATTTCTTTGTATGAAAAAATATATGATTGGCTATCCAGGTCCGGCGCCAGTTGGTATTGTCCGTATAGTGCGATAAAATATCAACTGCGGAATCCGCATAACAGACAGGCAGGAATTGTCCTTCCCGCCGGAGATATCGCCATGCCCGCCTGGTTAAATAGGCCAGGGTAAAGGCGCTTACTTCTCCTTGAAAATAACCTTCCGAATAAACCCGGTCAAAGCGCGCTGCCAGGGCTCCGTACATTTCCGTATCTTTCCGTGCTTCCGCTTCTTTGAATATCTTTTTTAAGGCTTTCCAGGGACCCCACTTCAGAGGGACATCCCGGATTACCCGGAAGAGGCAGTCCCGTTCGTACAGGCCGTTCTCTTTCCAGAGCTCCAGCAATATCGTATAAAGGAAAAACCGGTCTGCCAGGGGGGCTTCCGCGTCATCCGCTTCCAGCCGCTTCATCTGCTCTACCCGGTACAGCTTCCGTTCTTCAGGAGAGAGATCGGTAAATCCGTAACTGCGGATCTCCTGCCAGAATTCCTTAAAGGTAAATGCTCCCTCCCGGACCTCCTGGTCCGGATCGGGCGCTTGCGTTAACGCCAGTATATATTCAGGTAAATTTGGATCCTTGTTCTTCCAGGCTTTTTTTACGTCTTCTAAGCTTACCGTTACTGCCACCGCGATCCTCCGGAAATATATGATATTAATACAGGAATGATATCACTATTTATACAGGGGATTTTAAAATTACAAGCATGTTTTTTGTTTTTTTGGGGGAAATTGGGTAAGTCTTCAGAAATCGGGGGGCAGCCTGTTGTGACAGTGACACCCTCGCGGGGGCGCACCCCTCTTCAAAAGGCTGCGGAACTCGCGTTGCTCAAACAGTCCTCACCTTCTGAAGAGGGGTGCGCCCCCGCGAAGGTGTCACTGTCACAACAAATAATGCCCCTCCCATTTTACCTAGTGCAGTTTCTTCAAGCAGCACACCTTATACCGCAACCCGCTGCCGCAGGGGCAGGGATCGTTCTGGCCAACCGTGACCTGTCCGTTAGATGCGTTTTTCTTTGCTTCCATGTCCTGTTCATCTTTTCTTAAAATATTCATATTCATTACAAGAACTATAATGAGCTTAAATGCCAGGTGCAGCGTTGCCATGGATACATCACCGCCCTGTTCCTCTATCTGTTCCAATAGTATAAGAAAAGAGCTCATAAAAACCGCGTTTTTCTCTCCCAGCTGCTCATGGATCGACAGCAGCATGGAATTGATATCATCAATCTGGGATATGCCGTATTTTTCAAATATTATATCAACAAGTATATAGTTTCCTTCATCTATTAGAATTGACGCCAGTTCAACCTCTTTTATATCAGTCACTATTATCAGTCCTTCTACTACATCTTCAATGAGATTGTCACTAATTTCATCGGATTCGGTCATTTCAAGCTCTTCCATAAAGAGCATAATTGAATTTAAATAATTGGTGTAATCCTGTATAAACCGGTTGGCGTCGTCTGTGGACTCTAATTTCATGGAATCGACCATTTCAGTGATCTTTGTGTTAAAATAAGAATTTATTTCAGGTACAATAAGGCTTGCAAGGGTAAAAAAGAAATCTTTGAGCAGGTCTACAGGGGCTCCCCACTGTATAAACAGTTCCTGGAATGTTTCAATTGATGAATATGTCAGAGGGGAAAGCTTCTTCGCCATACATATCTCCATAAAGGTTTTCTAAAATGTAATTGTTTTCGCGGATTTGTAAAGTCTTTTCTTTGCTCTTTTTATATAAAAAGTTATTTACAAAGTATATGAAACTTCTGATAATTTACTAAAACTCTGTGTAGGGATATAAACCTGGTTAATAAAATAAAAGAAATAGTAAATGCTATTATCAGTTCCGGAACCGGAACTGCTGCCCTGGAACAGGATGCTCGATATATTATTACCACAAATACTGCTGCTTTATCTGTAGCGTTTTTAGTATCCACGTATTTCTTCTTGATGATTTTTTACTGGAATTTTTACCTTTTTATCTCTTTTATCTTCTATAATATTCTTCTGATTTTAGTGATCTGCTGCAATTCAAGAAAAAAGTATATTTTATCAAAAAACCTGTTATATTTTTCTTCATTCCTGTTCGTTGTGGGCGTATCTTTTCTGCTTGGAAAAGATGCGTATATTCATTATTATTTTTTATTGGGCTTATTTCTTTTCCCTTATATTTTTTCCAAAAAAGAAAAATTCATCATGTATTCATGGTTATTGCTCTGGGCAATTTCATTTATTTCCATGAATTTTTTGTTTCATAACGGTTATTTTATTTCTCCCCTTGATGACAATATAATCGCTCTCTTTAGAAGTTATACTTTTTTTGTTATGGTTGTCCTGTTTTTTTTAATTTCTTTTTATTCAAACCTCATTATAGAAAATTTTGCCGGATGGCTGGCTATGAAAAACAAGCAGCTCGATGATCAGCTTGAAATGGCCAGGATTGTTCAGCAGAATCTTATTCACCAGGCAGCTCCCGAAATTGATGGAGTTGAGTTCTATTCCCTGTATAAACCTATGGATAAGATCGGCGGGGATCTGTATGATTTTATCCGGTTTAACGAAAAAAATCGAATTGGTATATTCCTGAGCGACGTTTCCGGGCATGGGGTTCATGCTGCTCTTATAACCAGTATGATAAAGACCCTTATAGAAACTTCGAAACATGAAAAGCTCTCTACAATTGAGTTCCTGAAATATTTAAATAAAAAATCCCAGGGCCTCATTAGCGGTAATTTTTTTACCGCCTTTTACGCCATTTTCGATAACGAGAAAAGGACTTTCCGGTTCTCCCGGGGCGGTCATAATTTTCCCTACCTGGTTCGTAATGGGGAAATTATTGAATTAAAATCGAAAGGTTCCATTCTCGGTCTTGTGGACCATGTGTCAATTGATGAACAAAAGATTACTTTGCAGAGCGGGGATAAGATCTTGATGTATACCGACGGCTTAACTGAAACTCTCAATGACCAGGGCGAAGAATTTGAAAGTAAGCTGCTCTCTGAAGTTATTTTAAAATATGTTCATCTGGACATTAAAGGGTTTGTTGAAAATATATTTAATGAGCTCGTTGAATTCAGCAAGCGGGACAGTTTCGATGATGATGTTTGTATTGTGGGCATGGAAGTTTGCGAAAAAAAATGATTTACAAAGTTTGGGGTTTGGGTGAGTATTACTGTACAGTTAAAGTTTTCAGGGAAATGGGTACATGAAAAGGGCAAAAGAACTGTCTCTGGACAACATTATTCAAAAAATTGACGGACTCAAAGCAGAGGTTGAGAAACTGCGTCCTCTTGCGCCCGACCTGGAAGGCCGGGTTATGCAGAAATTCAGGCTCCACTGGAATTATCATTCCAATGCCATTGAAGGAAATACCCTCACTTATGGCGAAACCACTGCCTTCCTCATGGAAGGAATAACCGCCAAAGGCAAGCCCTTAAAGGATTACCTGGATATTCGAGGGCACAACGAAGCCATTGACTACTTGCTCGATACCGTTAAAAGCGACCGCGACTTTACCGAATCCGACATCCGCTCCCTTCATAAAATGATCCTGGTTGAACCCTATGAGAGTGAAGCCCGTACCCCGGACGGCAAGAAGACAAAGAAATTAATTAAACTGGGTGTTTATAAATCAAGCCCCAATCATGTTATTACCGGAACCGGGGAGACCCATTATTATGCTTCTCCGGAAGAGACTCCCATTAAAATGAAAGAACTTATGGAATGGTATAACAGCGCGAAAGAAGATACGGACATTCACCCCCTTGTCCTGGCAACGGTCTTTCGTTTGAGAAATCGTTAAAACCGTTGATCAATGAGATAGAAGTTACGGTTAAGAAGTTTAGTGATATGTTTTTATCGTATTATGAAACTGTATTAACTAAACAGATAAACACTGAGAATAATTGTTTTTCATATGATAGAGTGAATGTAATTGAGGAATATTTGTATCATAAATTATACAATAGTACTGATCATCACTCAACGTGCTTGGTCTGGCAACTTGATGAGTTTAAATCAAAAACTAATCTCTTTGGAATTGAATTAAAGGTGTATTTTTTGTTTGATAGATATCAGTATAAAATTTTGTATACAGTAGCAGAATATAATGAACTTAAAGATTTATCTTCTACAGAGTATATTTTAAATATCCCGGAGCCAATACTCATTAATTATTATCATGATGCTTTAACTAAAGATGAGATTCACCAGTTTTGCGGAAAAGCAGGTAAAGATATTTTGTTGTATATTAAACAACAGAACTTGGACCCCAATGCAAATTTTATTACTATAGATTCTGAAATTTTGTGGGGAAGTATTCTCCATCGATAGATAAGGGGAAAATTATTGTAATTTATGTAGATGTCACTGCAAGTGTATCATTAGTTGAAAATGAAAGAAATATAATTTTGGATTATATAAAAAAAGAATTGAATATTGATAGAAATATTGGTTTAACAGTTCGTGTGAAAACGGGCAATCCTTTTGACGATGATGATATACCTTTTTGAATATCAACACCGGAGACCGCAGCCTATGGCAAAGATCAAAAAACTTGAAGAGTGAAAAAGGTTCTTCTTATAACGTGGGGCATCATATGGGGCGCAAGAGTTTTTGGAAAAGAGCCAATTTCAGCCCGGGGTTTTAACCCCCATAGGGCAGCAGGACAGAACCCGGATAACATCTTCCGGTAAAACGGGCTCTGTTTATAAATTAGTTTCCCAGGGCTATGGGTATTTCTCATAGCGTGGGGCTTCCAGCCCCTCGTTATGAAAAAGAAAGCCCCGGGCAAAATCCCCTCGCAGGGGTCGCACCCCGGAAACCGTCCAGGTTTAGACTTTAGTTTCTTAAGAGCACCTGACCCCGCAGAGCGGGCTATATAAGGTATATCAACCCGGAATGTAAATTATGCCTACCGGGAGTAATACCTCTGCAGAACGTTCGGAACTCGCTCCGCTCAAACAGCATCACAACCTGCCGAGGCATCACTCCCGGTAGGCATAATTTAAATTCCGAACTACGTTTTTCGGTATATTAAGACACGA
>JAAENB010001149.1 GCA_024224995.1 bacterium
GATACAATCCTAATCCTGTCCCGTCATTTGCCAGGGTCCAGGATGAATCAATCAGTGATGAATACGTGGTATCAAAATCATTTGTCCTGTCCAGGCTGTCCAGTATGGAACCTTTCATGCTGTACATTCCCCGCATTCCAAACAGCAGGTTATGATCCTGATTTATATCATAACTCAATCGTTCTTCAAGTGATGCCTGGTGGCTGGAATGATGAAAACGTTTTGCCATGTCATCAAAACGATAGGTATACTGCACCCCTGTTTCGGGCAGCATTTCCGTTGCCCGGTACATGGCTGTTGAATTCAGTACCAGGCCATTTGTTATGGTCGCCTTATCCTTCAAATAAAAATGATATCCTCTTTTGTACGCCCGGTGATCATCATCTCTCAAATAATACTCAAACCCGCTTATATACGATGAACTTCCCTGGTCTATTTCCCAGTAGTATACTCCCATCTCCATTCTCTCTGTTGAGAGCTTTGCCCGGAACGCCAGGGAATCTACCCAGTTATTAAAGCCGTCGGGGATTGCCTGCCCTGCCGAAGGATTTGCCACGTTTGCCTGGTAGGTTCCGTCCGCGGTATAGTGCTGCGTCAGGGTATTTGGTGCCGTATTATTATGAAAATAATCCCCGGGATCGTACCGCTCTGTGCCATTGTCGCCGTCGGTATTAAATTTTCTTAACGACAGTACCACGTGAAAGTCTTCAAACTTTTTTCCGTACATGAGCTTTATATCCCGCTCATTCGTTTGCCAGCCATAGTCGGTCCCTATGTAAAGCCCTTCATAATTCTTTCGTGTTATAAAATGAATTACCCCGGCGTATGCCTGGGCTCCGTACAGTGACGATCCCGGCCCCTGGATGATCTCTATCCGCTCCAGGTCATGGAATACCTGCTGCCAGGTCCATAAGGTTGACCAATTATGGTTAATAAAATTCTGAACAATGCCGTCTACCATTATAAGGATCTTGGCATTGCCCACGTCTCCTCCGATCCCCCGGGTGAGCCCAAAAGAGGTAAACTCTCCTGCCCCGTCATTGTACATCATAAAATCAAATCCCGGGATATCCTCGCATACCTCTACCAGGGTCCGGTAGCCCCTTCGTTCTATCATCTCTTTTGTTATTACGGTTATATTCGACGGAGCGTCCCGCTGAGACTCTTCTCGTAGTGAGGCTGTGACCACTTCCACATCCAGCAGCTCTTCCAGTGAATATGACAGCAGCTCCTGCAGCTCTTTATCTTTTTTGGTATTTTCGGTTTTTTCCTCAGTACTTACAGCTTCCCCTGACGGCGGTTCTTCCTGGGCGTAGGCTGCCGGTAGTATACAAAAAACAATAAGTATTGCTGTTAATAAATATCTCATAATTCCGCTCTTTTTTAAAACACATCCCATGAATAAAGTATATATCATTTCAGGTTTATATCAACATTTTTTCTTGTTCTTTTTTATCGCTAAAATAAAACCTCCTTTATAGCGGTCTCCCTGTTATTAGTGTACCAATTTTTTTGTCCTGTTCAAAGTAACGGATTAACTATTTTATTGTGGTCATTTCTGCTATGGGTTTGTAAGAAAAATTCCCTTGTAGGGGCACGGCGCGCCGTGCCCCTACAAGGGCACAAAAGAACTTGACAGGTTACCAATAGACTCTCATTCTATAAAAATTCTATTTCGGAGACTGTCCCATGTCAAAATTTTTTCTTTTCACAGTCCTTCTTTTTATACTTTCCTGTTCCTCCGACTCGAACCGCTTTGATGAAAAACAATGGCAAACAGATGTTAATTCCCAGGACCGGAAAAAACTCTATACCAAACACGTTGAAGACGATACGTTCTTCAACCCCTGGAACCCGGAGAAAGGCCGGGGCTGCTGTACCATTGTCAAGTGGCGCTTTACCTTTAGCAAACCCTATTCTCCCGAAGAAGACTCTCACCTGCCGAAAGTGATTCCCAACCCCCTGGAACGTATTCGCGCCCTGGGTAATAAAGACTTTATCCTCTGGGTTGGACACAATACCTTTCTCATCCGGATCAATGGTACTTACTGGATCACCGATCCTAATTTCGCCGGTTATACTGTTCTTCTCAAACGGAAAACCCCTCCCGGTATTTCCATTGATGAGATTAAAAAACTGACGAACAAGATCAATATCGTTATCTCCCATAACCATTACGATCATCTCAATGAAGAAAGTATTAAAGATCTCTCGAGTATTGCAAGCGCCTTTGTTCCCCTGGGCCTTGAGAATATTATGCACCACTGCGGAATCAAATCCATTCACGAACTCGACTGGTGGCAGGAACTGCCCGTGGCTCCTTCTTTTAAACTGCTCTGCCTTCCCGCGCAGCACTGGTCCCTCAGAGTCGGGCACACCAGGAATTCCTCCCTCTGGGCTGCCTTTCTTCTTAAAACGGAAAACCTTTCTATTTTCATTGGCGGAGACAGCGGCTACTTCATTGGCTATAAAGAATTCGGGGATAAACTGGGCTCCATTGATTACGCTCTTTTGCCCACCACTGCCTATCATCCGCGCTGGTTTATGCACTACTCTCACATGAACGTTAACGAAGCTCTCCTTGCCTTTAAAGATCTCAAAGCCCGCTTCTTCATCCCCACCCAATGGGGCACCTTCCACCTTGGCGATGAACCGCCCGGCTTCCCCGGCCTTGACCTGGCCCGCCTGGTGAAAAAAAAGAACCTGAACCCGCAGCAGTTCCTTATTATGGATGTGGGTGAGATCGTTGTTATTAAAAGATAGTTTGAAGCTTCGACAGGGTCAGCGCTCTCAAGAAACTCTTTTTAAATAGGGCTGGTTTCCGGGAATTTTGGCCCCAGGGCGTTTTTGCGCAGGGGTTGTTCTTGACCGATCACCGATCACCCGGCCCAAAGGGCCTCCGATTACCTTCCCCCTCCCCCCTTCCGGTATTAATACCAAAGTATGAGCCCCTTTCATCCCTTTGATCGATTTTCATCCGCCCTGTTTTTGCCTATATTTTGAAATATAAATCATTTCCAAATGGAGCTTTGACATGAACCGATATAAGCATTTTTTCCTGTTTTCCTCTCTTCCCGGGGCTTTTTCCCTGGTTAAGTGCAAACCCTTTGATGATAATAGCAGCAGCGAATCCTGCCGCCTTTCCAGGTATACACGGTCTTATAGTGATCTCTCTAAAGAAGAATGGGAATATTTCTATAATTTTTCCGGGAATATTTGCCGTATTTCTTCTATAGATGTTCACGGCCGGGCCTCTTCCGCACTGTTTGAATATAACGATTATAATTATCTTTCAGGTATTACCTTTATTGACGGGTTCAATAAATACCAGGGCTATAAGGCCGAATATAATGACTCGGGCTTACTTATTTCCGAGTCCGTTTTCGACTCCTCCGGCTCCTGGGTTCATCACGCTTTATATGAATATAACAATAAGGGCTTTGTTACCAAACAAATTTTATATTACGATCATCTCAATCCCCGGAATATTCTTACGGTTACCTTTGCCTACGACCGCCCGGGGAACGTTATTCAATGCATGTATCCTCCCAGCGGCTTGCTCGATGTATACAACCGCTATGAATATAATTCTAACGGCTCTATTAGTTCGTTTCTCAATTCCATTGACGGCTGCTCCATCACTAAAACTATCTCTTATATTTATGATTCCCGGGGCTTTCCGGTTAAAGAGCTGGTTGATGGTTTTGTTGATAAAAAATATATAAATGAATATAACGAAAAAGGGTACAGGATCAAAACCTCCGGGTCTCGGGCCAACGGCTCTGGCTACTGCGATACTTTTGAGTATGAAAGCTCTCCCTGGCTCGCGAAATTTTGCGGCTCTTTTTCTTTTTTCTCACCGGAGGTTCCGGCCGCTTGTGCATATGACCTCAGAGCTCTTTATTAGAGCATTTCACCTGTCTCATACTTAAGTATGAGCCTTTTTCGCCCTTTTCATCCCTTTGATCGATTTTCAACAGGGCTTTTTTTTGCTATTTTCTGAGTATAAAACAATTTAATTTTTCAAGGAGTTCTCAAATGTTATTTAAAAAAGTTTTCTTTCTCTTCCATTTTCTCGTTATTATCATTGCCCTGGCTGTTTCTCTTCTGGGCTGTGAAAGTGGTGATGACAACGGTCCTTTTCGTCTTTCAAAACATACCATATTTAATCTCGACGGTTCCAAAAAAGTAGAACACTCTATTTCCTATAATTCCAGGGGCTATATGGTTTCTTACTCTTCTCACCACATTGATTATATAACCGAAACATACACCTATAAATACAATGATGCCGGTTCTATTTCCGGGATTAACTTAATCCATGAAAATGCCGGTGAATTCCATGTCCTTTCCGCTGAATATAATGAGCATGGTTCTCTTTCTTCCGAAACATTTTTCGATACCAATGGCTCCAAAACTATTTCCGCTTCCTATGAATCCGTGAACAACGGCTCTCTTATTAACCAGGATACCGATATGGATTATGCCTATCCCGGACAGCATAAATATTCTTCTTTTGAACTCGACGAGGCCGGCCGTGTTGTTAAAAAAGCCACGCCCGATTTAAGATATTATTATACTTACGAGTATGATGCCGGCGGTAGACTTATTACTACAACCCATTATAATGACGATGACTCTGCTGCATGGTCCCGTTCCTATGAATATGACAGCTCCGGTTTCCTGGTTAAAAAATTCTCCAATGGCTCTCTTTCCGGAGAATATAAAAACGAATACGATAACCTGGGCAGAAGGATCAAACGCTCCGAATTTAATTCAGACGGCTCTCCCTATCGCTATGAAACCTTTGAATACGAAAACGGTTCCGCTCTTACTCCCAATAATCCTGTTGGCCTGGTTACCCAGTTTTTATTTCTGTGGGGGCCCGAGGTTAAGGTTGAATGGTAATGAGTTCCTCCGATCACCGGTTACCTTACTTCTAGAATTCGTACTTTAAGCCAACCTGGAAGGTTCTTCCCGGTTGGGGGTGGTACGGTGGTGAGAATCCGCCTGGGTTTACATTGCTTGTGGGATCATACTCCTCCCGCAACCCGGCCCCGGTTCCGCAGCCCATTCCCCACGGGGAAAACTTTCCATTTAAACACAACTTGCCCACCTTTTATAATAATATATTCAATTATGCTGATACTATCAAGTGCAATATCCCTCTATATAAAAGCATCTTATGCCCCCGGGGTTAGGGGGCGATATAAAAATCAATAAGAAACCTGCGTCTCAAGAATATTCCCTCTTGAATCCTGAAACTGCATATACGCAGTACCATCA
>JAAENB010001150.1 GCA_024224995.1 bacterium
GGTGAATGTTCCCGAAGGATGGCTTCTCTGTGACGGGCAGGCTTATGGTAGAACGGAACACAGTGAGCTTTTCCAGGTAATCGGAACTGCCTGGGGAAGTCCTGATGACTCCCGGTTTAATGTTCCCGATTTAAGAGGAGTTTTTCTGAGAGGTCTAGACAGGGGAACCGGTAAAGACCCTGATGCAGGTTCAAGAGTCGCAATAATGCCGCGTGGAAATACAGGGAATAATGTTGGGTCATACCAGGATGATGTTTTTCAGGGGCATAAGCATCACACAAGTAATGGAATGAATATTGGTGGTGATGGAACAGGTTTTCCGTGGGGTTATGGAGCAGAAAGAACTTATTACTCTAATACTGCCGGATCAATATCCGCGGGGTATGGAACACCGCGTATGTCAGATGAGACACGGTCTAAAAACGCGGCAGTTAATTATATAATTAAGCTTTAAAAATGTAACAGGTGAAGGAGCGTCAAGCAGGACTTTGATTTAAGTTTGCACATCCTCAGTTTTTAAGTCTGCCGGAATTTTTTAAAAACATAACTCCGGCAGGCTCTCCGTTATATAGAAATCTCGGGCTAATCAGTAAAAAGAATCTCATATTACCACTGTTTATTCCCCCTCTTAAAGATCAATAGAAAAAAAGTCTGGGGACAAATTTGTATGGTTTTATTTTGCATCATGATATTGACGGTTTTAGGAATTCTTTGTATCTTACTATATAAGAGTATTTAAAAAACGCCCCCATATTCCAATAAATAAATTCTCTACTATTTACGGAGAGCGGAGCCGAACCGTATTATTATCATGAAAACAATGCCGGGAATATTTTCCGGTGTTTGAAATATTAATTTTTAAAGAGGTGAAGTATTATGAAAAGAAATTTATTTTCGATTATTTTAGGTATGGCGCTGGTGAGTGTTCTGGCATTTTCCGGTTGTGAGGACTCCGGGTTTAGTGGAGATGTGGGAAGTAATGAATATACAGATCTGGAAAATCGAATTAATGGTCTGCAAGCAATAATTAATGAACAAGCGGAAACTATTGAAAAGTATGACAGGATTCTTGAAGGGGTATCCAGGCTAACGGATCCTCATACCGGGCAACCGACTATTCGATTCACTGGTGTAAATGTGCAGATTGTTAATGGGTTGGGATACACTAATGGGATTGATAATAGTGGTGCAACAGTTGGAGTAGTGAATGGTCTTGGAAATTTAATTGTTGGGTATAATGGAGAAAGAACCGGATCCTGGGCTAGTGCTTATAATGATCGTTCGGGTTCTCATAATATCATCGTAGGGAATGAGAATAATTATTCTTTTTATGGCGGGCTTGTTGTGGGGGCCTGGAATACAATAAGCGGTCAATATTCCAGTGTCGTCGGGGGAAATCTTAATACTGCCAGTGGTGATTATTCCAGTGTCAGTGGGGGATATTCTAATGAAGCAGTTGGGCACCGATCCAGCGTTAGTGGAGGAATGGGTGTATCTACTGCCGGAGGTTATGATTGGGCAGCAGGAAGTACTTTTTATCACGAACATAAATAATCTACTTGTTTAAAATTGTTGAGCCTGCCGGAATATTGTAAAACTCCGGCAGGCTCAACATTAAACTGATATCTTACTTAATTCATTCTGAAAAGCAGGCCGGTTTTTGTATTCGTCCTTCAACTCTTTTATTAAACCGGAAGCTTCGTCTTTTCCTCCCAGCTTCATTAAGTTTTTTATATCATTACAAACATATTTATATCTTTTCCTGTTATCGGCACGTTTTGCCGCGTTTTTTATGTTAATGCAATAAAGCTTGTAAACCTCCCGGGGATAGAGTTTTATTAAATCTTTCCGGTACACATCAACACTTGATGGATGTTGTGATACTATATCCAATAGCTCTTTGGTTTCTTTCTCTTTTGAAAGTATCTCTGCAAGGGCATCGGGAAAACCTGTTCCTGCTTTTTTCAGGAGCTCTATTTTCAGCTGCTTATATTCTTTCTTCCACTCTTTGTCTGAAAAAGTCTTTTTGTAAATCGTAAAATACTTTATATCCCTGTTCTCGAGAATGAATTCTTTTGCCAGTTTTTTCATGTTTTCCGTCTCTTTTTGACCCTTGTATGCCTTGAACCGCCATTCCTGCCAGTCCGATATCAACCCCCAATTTCTTTCTTCCGTATCTATTTTTTCTCCTTCAAGAGCCAGTTCTATTATCCGTTTGTAGTCTTTTTGGGCATATGCTGCTTCCAGGGCTTTCTTCCGGAATCCCGGTATGGTTAAATTGCTATTGAAATACTGTTCCGCTTCTTCATGTTTTCCATTCTTGTGAAGTATCTCTATTTTTATACTCCCCATTTCTTCCAGTATATAGCCCGATTTGTACTCCTGTTTTTCTTCTTGCGCAATAAAGCTTTCTATTTGCCGAAGCAGTTTCTTATATTCTTCATTCCCCTGCGCTATTGTGAATGCAATTTGAATAAAACTAACCTGCCAGTCGCTCCATCCTTTATATCTTTTGTTTGTTGATTCCTTTAATGAATAATTATAATAATTTTTTCGCAGATCTTCATTCAACTCGTGCTTCGCGCAATCATGTAATAATTTAAACGCGCTTTCTATTACTTCTCCCGCTTCTCCGCCGGAGTCATCTGTATATTGCAGACTCGGTACCATCTCTTCAATTATTGCCTCTGCCATTAGTATTGCTTTTTCATATTCCAGGTTATTTATCGCTTCCTCAGCCTCTTTCAAAACCTTATAAGCTCCTTCCGCTGCTTCCCAGGCTGTATAATAATCTATGAATCCGTCCCGGTTTTGTGCTGCTTCCAGGTAAGATTGAATGAAGTCGTTGTAATATTCTTTATCCGGCTTTTGATCCGGTGTGTTATACTTTTGAATGATCTTATTGTAATATTGATTATCGGTCATGGCCTGCTCATCTACCAGGTTTTCGAGCTCTTCCCGGGTTAAACCGGTTAATATTTTTTTTAATTTTTCTTTTTTACTGTTCGCTTTTTTCATTGAATTCTCTCTTATTTCCGGTGTCTGTTTTCCGTGTTGTTTATTGTGCTAACATATTATGAGTGTTTTGTTTGTCAAAGTAAAATTTTGCTTGTTTCCGGGGAATTGCCCAGGGGTTGGATTCGGTACCCGTAGGGGCAATTTGCTGATAATCATTCATCCGGTTTTTGCTCCTGCGTAGGTTGCAGCGCTTCTGCTATGATTATGGGGCTGAAATTTTTTTTTCTTTTTGTTGCTCGTTGGAAAGATGCTCTCAAGAAACTTGATCTGCTTGCCCCCTTTCCCCCTGAGGGGGCACCATCCCCCCCCTAGCCCCCCGAGGGGGAAGAAGATGTTGAAAAAAGGTTTTTAAACCCAAAAGGGTAGACGTGCCTTTCCAAAACTCTTGCGCCCCCTTTGGGGGTTGGGGGGCCGACACAGTTTCTTCCGTATATTTTCCCTGCTTCGCAGGGGGCGCACCCCCGAAAAAGCCCCTGTTCACGGCATCTAAAGCTTCCAGCTAAAAATACTCTTTTTGAACAGTTTGGTTGCCCGGTAAGAATAATCTTCGGGTATATTATTCTCATCTCTCCCGATAACTTGTTTTTCTACAAGTCCCATTGGTTTGCAAAAATTTCTTAGAAACCTTAAGGAAAATATATTGCTTATGATATTTTCCGGTGTAGTCCATTTATGTTCTATTTCTTTCTCTATTGGTGGAAATGCCGTTGAA
>JAAENB010001151.1 GCA_024224995.1 bacterium
ACATTTTTTCAGATTGTTAAAGTATTTAATCTGAATGTGTCATTTTGCTTCCTCAAATTAATTTTTTATTGATTATGGAAGGCTGATATAACATATATTTTCAGCTTGTTAAGTAATGCCAAAACTTATAGACCTATGCGTTTTATCTGATAAAAAAATAATCACTCTTCATCATTTTCGTATGACAGAAAAGGTGCTTGAAGAAAAAGGTATTGTCAGTCGTGAGGAATTTGAAAAATTTTTTCAATAATACTGAAAACAAGGCAAAAATCTGAACAGAGCAAATTCAGAGGAGAAAAAAGAGATATGGAACAATCAGCTGTTTTATCAGAATTAAAAAAATTCAGCACAGCGGAGAAAATCCTCATAGTCGAAGAACTTTGGGGCAGCATCGCCGCAGAGCATGAAAGCTTCGGACTGACCGGAGAGCAGCGTGAGGAACTGGACAGGCGTGTCGCAGACTATTATTCATCCCCTGATGACGGCTGTTCATGGGAAGATGTCAAAAACAGAATCAGGAGCATGAAATGACATGACAGACAATGTCACTATACGCCCGAAGGCACTGAGGGAGATTGAGGATGCATGGCG
>JAAENB010001152.1 GCA_024224995.1 bacterium
CTGTCCTCGAAAAATACTCTATATAGTTACCGTATTCTCCCGAGGAATAATCTGTGTGTTCGGGAGTATCACCGTGATTGGTACCATGAACACGATGGTTATGACTTTCGAATTCATCCACCTGGTAGGAACCAACATTATTCCCTGTATTCCCCCCTGACATTATTGCGACTCTTGAACCGGCACCAGGGTCTTTACCGGATCCCCTGTCTACACCTCTCAGAAAAACTCCTCTTAAATCGGGAACATTAAACAGGTCGCCATCGGGAGAACCCCAGGCAATTCCGACTACCTGGAAAAGCTCACAGTATTCAGAGCGGCTTACAGACCTTCCATCACAGAACAACCATCCATGAGGAACTTTTTCTTTTGAGCCGGCAAACGGTGTTATTGATCCAACAGGAGAAACCAAACCTTCCAGGGTTTTTATCCGTGAATACAAATCCGAAAAACTAAACCCGCTATCTCCCGAACCATCCCCGGAACCATTACCATCATTACTAACTAAACCAGCCTCACACCCGGCAAACGCCAGCACCAGAACCACCAATAAACTTAAACATAAAACTTTTTTCATAACCTTACTCCTTTTATAATTTTTGCTTTAAATATAAGCAGATCATTTCAGGATAGAATTACCACAGTTTTTTAGGGTAGAATGAAAATATTGTTAACCGCCCGGATGGGTTCGTAAAGATAAAGGAGTGGGAGATAAAATTTATGGGATGTGAGCCTGCCGGAGTTTTGAATTATTCCGGCAGGCATGGATAAGAAATTTATTGAATCCCCAGTTTGGAGACAAGCACGTTTCCCTGATTAGCACAACCTGGCCAGAATTTCCAGGTGCCGCCCATGATGTCACCAGTGAAGTAGCCCATCATATGCATCTTTATTATTATAGTGCCGTTACTCGTTGCTCTAAAAATCCCCATTTCACTTCCATGGCTAAAAGTGTCATCATTTTGGAAATAAAGAGTGGGACTGGAACTTAACCATTCGAGTGAGCCCGATGTGGCAATAAGTGGGTAACGTCCACTACTAGCTGTCACATCAAGAGAAGC
>JAAENB010001153.1 GCA_024224995.1 bacterium
GACCCTGGAGAACGCGGGAGCGGAGAAGGGCTGTCTCCTGCTTGAAAAAGAGGGAAAGATTTTTGTTGAAGCGGAAGGTGAAGTGGGGAATTCCGGGGTTCGGGTACTGGAATCGGTGCCGGTAGAGCTTCACCGCGGGCTCTCTTCCGCCATGGTCAATTATGTTGAACGAACAAAAGAGCCCCTCATATTGGCCGATGCTTCAGGTGAAGGAGAGTATACCCATGACCCCTATGTGCTTGAACAAAAGCCCAAATCGATCCTGTGTATGCCCATCGTGCGTCAGGGAAAACTCACGGGTATGTTATACCTGGAAAATGATCTCATCTCAGGAGCCTTTACTCCGGAGCGCCTGGAAGTTTTGAAGGTAATTTCGTCCCAGGTGGCCATCTCTATTGATAACGCGCGGTTGTATGAGAATCTTGAGCAGAAGAATGAGAAACTTATTGAGCTGGATAAACTAAAAGATGAATTCCTGGCAAACACCTCGCACGAGCTTCGCACCCCCCTGAACGGGATAATCGGAATTGCCGATTCCATGTTAGAACATGATGATTTTGATGAAAAAAGCGGGAGAGACCTGTCCCTTATTGTCTCAAGCGGCAGACGCCTGGCCAACCTGGTAAATGATATACTCGATTTTTCAAAGCTCAAGAACCGGGATATCGGGCTCAATCCCGTCCCCCTGGATATCAAGTCATTAACGGATGTGGTGATAGACCTTTCAAGACCCCTTACCCGGCAAAAGGGCCTGGAACTGGTAAACGCCATTGATGCCGGGATCCCGGCAGTGAATGGGGATGAAAACCGTCTTCAGCAGATTTTGTTTAATCTTGTGGGCAACAGTATCAAGTTTACGGAGTCGGGAGAAGTTCGTATAACAGCGGATATATTAGAGGCCGGTAACGCGAAGGACCGGTTTATTCGTATAACCGTGTCGGATACGGGGATTGGGATCCCTCCGGGTAAGCAGGATGATGTATTTAAATCGTTTGAGCAGGTGGATGGTTCAATCGCGAGGCAATACGGTGGAACCGGAATAGGGCTTTCCATTGTTAAGCAGCTTGTGGAACTGCATGGAGGGGAGGTTGGACTTGTGTCCGCGGAAGGAGCGGGATCGTCTTTTTTCTTCACGATCCCTGCCGCCGAAGGGAAGGCTCGTCAGGAGAATATTTCCCGAAGCATTGAACAGGCTTCCCGGGTACGGGACCTCTCTGTGGAAGAGGCTGCCTCTGCCGGGGAGAGAGAAGGGGGGAAGAAAAGCGGCAGAAAAGGGGGCCGCATCCTGGCGGTAGATGATGACCTGGTTAATTTGCAGGTAATAAATAATTATTTATCAACCGGGGATTCAACAGCAGATTATGATTTA
>JAAENB010001154.1 GCA_024224995.1 bacterium
ACCAAAAAAAATCAAAAATATTATGATTTGTTTCATATTGTTTGTGTTTAAACTTTAAATGAAATAAATAATTTAACTAATAATAAATAAGTTGTGGACAAAAATTGTGCTTAATACATCAATAAAAATCTGTAAAATAACTTAAAAACTTCCTTGACATTTTCCCGGCCGAAAACACTGTTTAACGTAAAAAACAATGTTTGGAGAAAATTATGGCAATTAACAAAGATACTATTGAAATTAACAGGCCAATTAAAGAAGTTTTTGATTATAAAACAAACCCGGCATATTGGCCCAACTATCATCCACTCTCTGTTGAAGTGGGGCCGGAGCTCCAGGGACCTCCGGTAATTGGAACCGAATTTTATGAAGTGGTAAATGTTTTATCAATAAAGCAGCGATTCGAATGGAAAGTTGTTAAATATTCATCGCCAGGACTTTTTGAAATTGCCGGTTCCGTAAAAGGTTTTTTCGGCGGCGATGCCGTAATAACCTACACACTGGAAGAAAAGGGCGATAAAACCTTATTCACAAGACGCTTTGAAATAAAACGATATAATGCAATATTGAAATTTCTCGATTGGCTGATGATTAACCGGGTAGCCGATTATGACGGCAAAAACGCCTTAAAAAATTTGAAAAAAATAATGGAAGAAAAATCTTAAGTACAATATCCAACCGGCAAAATCAATTGCCGGTTCTCTTACTTCTTCCACCCGTACAAGATAATACTTTTAGGAAAAAAATTATCGAAAAAGCGTTCTGCCTTTCTCATAAATTTCGAAGTAAGGGTCCGTATTAAAAATCGGTGATAGGCTTTGGTAATGGGATGCTCGCTCAGGTGCAGCCCCACCACACTCCGAATAATCCACCATATTGTATGAAAGGAGTGACGAAAATCTACCGCGTATATTTCAAGACCGTTCTCCCGCATAATTTTAGCAAGCTTGCCGGGAAAATATTTCCGCACATGTCCGCCGGGAGAGGTAAAATATTCATAGGTTAAAACATCATAAATAGCTTCACTAAAATAGGTTGGAACCGTAATGGCAATCCTGCCATTCTTTTTCAAAACACGGACAAGCTCATTGCATGCCTTAAAATCATCGGGCACATGCTCCATAACTTCCGAACAAATAATCCGGTCAAAGGTTTCGTCCTTAAAGGGAAGATTGAGCGCGTCACCGGAGTGAACAATAAAACGGGAATCCTCATGAGACTCGCCCGCTTTCTGATCTTCCTTAAGCGCGAGCCTGGTCATTTTCAGGCTCTCTTCATCCAGGTCCATGCTGAACACGGAAGCACCTCTTCTGAGGTATTCGCGGGAATGCCTGCCAAAGCCGCACCCCGCATCTAAGGTAATATCTCCTTTTCTCACCTGGAGCTTTTCAAAATCAACGGTAAGCATTCACTGCCTCCTGGTAGGAATCAACCATCTGCTTTGCAGCGTTCTCCCAGGTAAAAACATCAAGAACTCTTTTCCGGGCAGCTTTCCCCATTCTATCCCGCTCAACAGGATTCTCAACCAGATAATCAATACCATCGGCTATAGCCTGGGCGTCCCTGGGCGGAACCAGATACCCGGTTTTCAGGTGCTCTCCTACAACCTCGGGCAGCGCACCGCCGGTTGATGAAATTACCGGAACCTCGCACGCCATTGCTTCGGCAGCGGGAAAACCGAATCCTTCATACAGGGAAGGAGCTACGGCAATTTCCGTTTGGGAGTAAAGCTCAACTAAGGTTTCAATAGGGATCTTCCCGGTAAAAGTAACCCGGTCATTTACCCCGAATTTTTCAATCCACCGGGGAACATAATTCCTGTTTGGAGCGCCGCCGTCCACTATTGTCAAATGGACCTTGTTCTTTGTGAGGCTGATTGCCCGTAACAGGTAGGCTATCCCTTTTTTCCGGTCTTCAACATTCCCCACAAAAAGAACACTATTTTTCTTCTTCTTCGCTCCCCGTATGGGATAGAAAATTGAAGTATCCATTCCATTATATACAACACCCATTTTATGATGCGGAACACCAAAGGCTTTATTTATTTCCACGGCAGAATCATGGGAAACAGTAATAATTTTATCCATCCGGTTTGCCACAATCTTCTGCATAAGAAGAGGATAATACAGAACTCTTTTAAATTTTAACCGGAAATCGGAAGGATATTCAAACCAGGTAGACCGGTCTATGGAAAGAGGGTGATGAATTGTTGATACAAAGGGAACTCCCAGTTTCTTAATGAGCAGGAAGCCATATCCAAGGCATTGATTGTCGTGAATAATATCGAACTTATGTATCTTTAACAGTTCCTTCAGCTTTCTGAAAACCCTCACAGAAAAGGTCTCAATTTCGGGAAAGATGCCAAATCGTGATGCCACAAACTCATAAAAATTTAAGGGCTGCAAGGTCGCGAAAGGTTTATGAGGTTTAATAAAATTTTTCTTATTATTAAAATAATTATGATTACTAATCCGGTGTATTATAACCCCCTCTTCTTCATACGGATAGGGAGGCCCAACAATAACATGAACTTCATGTCCCAGTTTAACCAGTTCCCGGGCAAGGTACATCAGGTATATACCCTGGCCGCCGCAATAGGGATTACCCCGGTAACTCAAAAGGCAAATTTTCATTTTTTACTCCTATATTCTTTAATGACATCTTTATACACATTCAGTGTATTTTGAGCGGCAACAGGCCAGGCAAAATTCTCCCGGGACCATATTCTGCCTTTCTTACCCATTTTCTCTCTCAGTTTTTTATCTTTTAATAACGTTAAAATTGCGTCTTTTAAAGCTGCCGGATCTTTTGGCGGCACCAGGATACCGCATTCCTCGTTCACGACTTCTTTTAGTGCTCCGGCGGCAGTAGCAACAACAGGTGTTTCACAGGCCATTGCTTCGGCAGCAGGCAGGCCAAAGCCTTCATATAATGACGACATCACCAGGATGGTTTTCCTGCTGTAGAGGCTTACCAGGGTATCGTAATCGACTTTCCCGGTAAAGGTTACCCGGTTTTCAAGACCCAGTTTTTTTATTCGCCCACCGGCTATTTCTTTATAAGGCGGACCAACATCTACGATAGTCAAGGTAATGTATTCGGGAAGCATGGAAAGAGCTTCCAGTAAGTAAATAATTCCTTTTTTCCGGTCTTCGGCATTCCCAACAAACAAAAGAGCGTTTTCCTCTCTCTTTTCCCCGGTATTTCGAAAAAGCTCTACATCCATACCATTATATACCACGGAAAGTTTCTCTTTCTTGACCCCAAAAGCGCTATTCAGTTCGTCAACTCCTTCTTCAAAGGAAGTAATTACCCTGTTTAACCGGTTAATAATAAACCGCTGCATGGTCAAGGGGTAAAACAGGATGGTGGCGATCTTTTCCCAGAATGTCCGTTTCATTGCCATGTCCGCATCCATATCACGCGTTAATGGATGATGGACTGTTGTAACCATAGGAATTCCATAGCCCTTCATGGGAAACATTCCCCATCCCAGAGTTTGAACATCATGAATAAGGTCATATCTTTTCTTTTTTAAGAGTTTTCTCATTAAGAAAAAAGATTTCAAACTGAAGACTTCCATTTCGGGAAATATATGAAGACGGGTTAATACATAGTCAAAAAAATGCCAGGGGGAATATATTTTTTTCAATTTTTCCGGCGGCATTTGAAAAGTGCGTATGGCCCACATATTAAGATTCTCAATTTTATAGACAGTGGCCCATTCTTCAAGCGGATCAGGATAGGGAGGCCCAACAATAACATCAACTTCAACACCCAGTTTAGCGAGCTCCCTGGTTAAATTAAAGATATATATCCCCTGGCCGCCGCAATAAGGATTACCTCTATATCCGAGCAATAATACTTTCATGTTTTACTGCGATAACAAGCGCATTAAAAACCGGGACTAAGCTTCTTCTTCGGGAAGAGTCGCTCTTGTTGTAAGTATCGCTATGCCGACCCACAAAACGGCGCCCAGTATCACAAAGGATATTATGGCGGCTGGAACAGCTAAAGCCCAATAGCTCTTAATATATATCCCGTAAACCAGTGCTGCTGCGATAGCAAGAGTTAATAAACAAAGAAAAAATGCTTTAAGTTTTGATAAATCTTTCTTTTCTACTATTTCCGGCATCGGAGGTACCACCTTTATTGTTAAAATTGTATAGCCTATCCAGAAACCGGTTCCTATTACAAAAAATGAAACCAGGAATATAGGTGTGGCAAGAGCAGACAATGTATAATTATTTAAATTAGTTACATCGCCTCCATGATCAATAGCAAACACAGAATAAGCGAATAATCCGCCTAACACAAGCGCTGCTAAAACAGCAATAAATCCCAAAAATTTTGCTCTTGGCATTGGAATGAACCTTCAAAATTAAAAATATAGTGTCGAAATAAATATGAGATACCTGTTTACCCTCCGTAAACAACCATCACACATTCATTAAAACACAGGGCATAACAGTAAAACCTGCTACACTCTTTATAAGTTATTATTTATGGACAAACATTAGTTTTAAAGCCATTATTGTCAACATAATTAATCAGGTTATAAAAATTTAGAAAAGCTGTATGATAAAAAGTAACTTGACGAAATAACATAACTTTTATAAAGTAAAAATAATGAAAATATCAACCAACCAAAACAACAACTATACAACCGTTAACGTAAAAGGGGCTCTTTCCGTAGAGTTTTTGCATATTTTTGAAAGTTCATTGCGCAAGGCATCAAACGATAAAAAGCATACTCTTGTGAATCTTTCCCAGGTCTCATTCCTTGATAGTTCGGCGCTGGGAGTCATTATAATGCATCACCGAAAACTCAATAGAGACGACAAAAAGCTCATTTTAATAGATGTTCCTTATGATATTAGCCAGTTGTTTTCTATTACGGGACTTTCAAAACGCATTCCAATAGTAAACAGTATGCACGAAGCCATAGAAACGATTAATTAGTTCCATACACCGGCGCGCAATCAGCATCCCACTATTATCCGGAGAATAATTAAATATGAAAATCATAGCATTCCTTGGCAACCCGGGGAAAAAATATACCAGGACACGGCACAATATCGGCTTTATAATAGGTGAATACTTTACCAAAGAATACCGCATACAAACAGGGCAAAAATCATTTTCATCAAAGAACGGGACCGCCAAAATAGAAGGTGCTGATATTTTGGTTATGTTTCCCCAGAAATACATGAATACCAGCGGTTTATCCATACAAAAAGCTCTTGGTTTTTATAAAGAAAAGCCGGAAAATCTCATTGTTGTTCATGATGAAATAGAGCTCTCATTTGGAGACGTAAGAACCAAATTCGGCGGAGGGCACAAAGGTCATAACGGGCTGCGTTCCATTATACAGGAAACAGGATCTCCCGATTTCCACCGGATCAGGTTTGGCGTTGGAAGGCCGGAAAACCCCAATATTCCTGTTGCCGATTACGTTTTAAATAATTTTACCGGCGAAGAACTGAACCGGATCGAAGAAATGGCTTCTGACGTTGTGGCAGCCATTGTTTCGTTGGTTGTTGCGTAGGGACACGCAGCAACCAAAAAATCATTTTCTGCTTGTAAAATAAATAATTTATATTAAACTGGGCGGGAATATTACACTATAGGCAGGGTCCGGACTTTATGGGCCCGGAGGTTTTAGACAATGTTGAAATTTATTTTCTCTTTAATTACAGGCAGTGGGGCGTTTATACTGGTCAATTTGTTCGCAGGATTCTGGATATCCTCTTTATCTGCCTTAGCCGCTTTTGTTATATCCTGGCGTATTTTTAAAGCCATACAATTAAAATTAAAAGACAGGGCAGAGAACATTAAAAAACCCGGAACAACCAAAACTACGGGAAAAAAGGGACCAAATTCAGCGGAAGCGGCAAAAGTCGCGGATGCAGGCATAAAACGTTTACAGGGAATAAGGAACCAGACCCAAAAAATACAAAAACATGACGTTGCGCTTAAGATCCAGGATATTTGCAAAGTTGGTGTTGAAATATTTAATGACATCAGAGACAATCCCGATGATCTCAAAAAAGCAAAACAATTCATCAATTATTACATGGAAACCACGGAAAAAATCGTAACCCAGTATGTGGAATTATCAAACAAAAAAGATATAACACCGGAAATAAAGAAAACTCTGGGAAAAGTGGAAGATCTTCTTGACACGGTAAAGAAGACTTTCGACAAACAGATGGCAAACCTGCTTGAAGATGACTTACTGGATCTTGACGTTGAAATAAAGGTTTTAAAAAGTACAATGGAAATGGATGGATAATACTATCAAAAATATAATAAGTATGAATATAACTCGAAAAGAATCAATTTATTTAATCAATAATTAATAATGGAGGCTAAAAATGGAACTAGAAAAGGTAGAAGGAACCGGCGGGGCTGCCGCTCAAGAACTCGCAGTTGAAAAGCTGTCACAGGACGAAATAAAAAGGGCTCAGGAAATTGCAACTTCAATTGATGTTAATGATTCCCAGGGAATTATTCAATACGGTATTGGAGCCCAGAGCAATATATCATCATTTGCCGATACCATTCTTGATGAAGTCCGGACCAAAGACACGGGTTTTGCCGGAGACGCGCTTACGGATCTCATGATGACTGCCAAAGGTCTGAAAGTTGATTCTCTTTCTTCAGGCGGCGGGCTTTCAAGTATCCCTATTATTGGCGGACTTTTTGACAAAGTAAGACGATTTATCGCTCAATACGAATCAATTGCCACTCACATAGAAGAGATTGTGGAAGAACTTACCAAAGCACGGATGCAGCTGCTCAAGGATGTAGCAATGCTGGACAATCTCTATGAGAAAAACCATGAATATCTTAAAGAACTGGACATTTATATCTATGCCGGTGAACTTAAATTAAAAGAAATACAGGAAAAACTGCTGCCCGAACTGCAAGCACAGGCAGCACAGACAAAAGATACCCTTGACGCTCAAAAAGTGCAGGATATGACCCAGATGATAAACAGGTTTGAGAAAAAACTTCATGACCTTAAGTTGAGCCGCATGGTTGCGCTGCAGACATTGCCCCAGGTCCGGTTAATCCAGAACAATGACCAGGTTCTTGTTGAAAAGATCCAGAGTTCTATTCTAAACACCATTCCACTATGGAAAAACCAGATAGTTATCGCCATCAGTCTTTTTAGACAGAAGAAAGCTCTGAAACTTCAGCAGGAAGTATCCGACACCACCAATGATCTCCTTGAAAAGAATGCTGAACTGCTTAAAGACAGCAGCATCAAGGTAGCAAGGGAATCGGAAAGAGGTATTGTTGATATTGACACTCTCAAGAAGGTACACAAAAACCTTATTGAAACTATTGACGAGACCCTGAAGATACAGCAAGACGGAAAAGTAAAACGGCAGGCAGCTGAAGTTGAACTGGGCAAACTTGAAAACGAGTTAAAGGACAAACTGTCCCAGGTAAAGAGCGAATCAGCTCCATTATCTTAAAAAACCGCTTTCAGCTTTTAGCCCCGGTTTTGTCAAAAAACCGGGGCTAAAAACCTCGAACAGGGAGTTATCAATATGAAAGTTTTAGTACCTTTAGCCGATGGTTTTGAGGAAATAGAAGCTCTTACCATAGTTGATGTATTACGAAGAGCAAAAATTGATGTTACAACAATCTGTATAGGGGAAAATCCCGTACGGGGAGCTCATGATATAGCGGTCAAAGCGGATAAACATATTGATGATATACCTTTTGCGGAGTACAATTTTATAGCTCTTCCCGGGGGGATGCCCGGAAGCGCGAACCTGAGGGATGATGAGCGTATTATTTCCCTGGTGACCGATATACATTCAAGGAACGGCTATGTATCGGCGATTTGTGCCGCCCCCATTGTTCTGGCGCGAGCCGGTCTTATTGACGGGAAAAAAGCAACAGCTTTCCCCGGAATAGAGGGCCAGCTGGGTAATATTGAGTATATACCGGAACCCGTAATCACGGACGGTAAGATCATTACGGGTAAAGGTCCGGGCTGCGCAATACCATTTGCCCTGAAACTCGTAGAGATAATTGCCGGAGAAAAGACTTCCGTGAGCATAAAAAAAGACATGCAGGTCTACTGGATGTAAAACCCCATAATCAAATCAACGTTTTTTTATTGACTAAAATCAAAGAATAATTTATTTATAACGATGGCGTTGGGTATGTTGCACGCCATTTTTTGCAGATTAAATAGACATTCCTGGTGAGGTAAGCTATGAAATATAGCATGGTAAAACAGTTTTCCAATAACGCCCTTGACAACGTTTTTAATTTTTTCTTTAAAATTGTCGATTTCGGCAAAGAATGCATAGAATTTTTCTGGTCTTTTTTTGAAATATGGTACGCCTTTTTCATGATTTTCTACAATGTATTCATGTATATGTACTATTTATTACTTTTTGTTCTGGATAAAATACCTGCTTTTAATGCCATTTTTTTCTTCTGGCGCAGATCTTCTTCCGGTAGATCCATGGCTCCAAAAATTGAAATATCAAAGGTTCCAACCCCTGTTTCATCAATGTATATACCGGTTACAAAAACCGTATCAAAAGCCGCGGATTCCGTATCAAAAGCAGCAGGAAGCGCTGCCTCTTCAGTGGCAAGTACTGCTTCTTCAGTAGCAAGTACGGCTTCATCAACTATGGACTCGCTCAGGCAGGTTCCCTTGAATACAGGCGGTAAACAGTCCAGGTTAAAAGTCATTGGAGAGTTCTTTGCTGATTTTTTTAGCGCGGCAATAAAAATTATCACAGCTCCCTTTTCCGGAATTGTCAATTTCTTTGAGAAGAATATGAGGCCGGTGAAAGAAGATGACGCAGGCAAAGCCCCAAGGAAAAAGAGTCTTATTGACGAATACATGAAAGAGTACGAAAAAAAGCGAAAATAAGCAAAAAGCCCCTGCTAAGCAGGGGCTTTTTTTATG
>JAAENB010001155.1 GCA_024224995.1 bacterium
CCCTGCGAAGCAGGGAAAAATACGGAAGAAACTGCGGTTTACAATGGGCCAATTCCATCGGGGTGCGACCCCTGCGAGGGGATTTAGACCGGGGCTCTGTTCTGCTCCCGGGGTTAAAAACCCCGGGCTACATGACTACACCCCTCCGGGGTGTTTCCGGTATGGAACCGAATCGCCCCTATAATGCCGCCATATGGCCCCGGGATA
The DNA here is from genome assembly GCA_024224995.1 of bacterium. The sequence continues at coordinate 208 of JAAENB010001155.1, forward strand.
AAATCTTCGGAAACAGGCCCGTTTTAAATTCTAGTTTCTTGAGAGTGCGGACCCCGTCGAACGGGGAAAAATAGGTCAGAAACTATGTCGACACCGGGGTCTGTTTTGCGAAGATGCTCCGGGCACGGGTTTGGTTCTGAGAGACGTTGCAGTGCAACGCCTTTACTGGCTGGTTTCTGGCCAGGGCTATGGAGACTCTGAGGAGGGCATGCCTCTACCCTGAAATAGCCGATTCAATAGTCCCGCCCCCAATAACAACGTCATCAACATAAAACACAACAGACTGCCCCGGAGTAATCGACATCTGGGGTTCATCAAAGATAATTTTTGCCCTGTTTTGATTAATGGAATCTAACAGGAAAATTGACGCGTCCGCTTCAGTATGGCGCTGTCGAATTTTAGCTTTAACCCGGAACGGTTCATTCGCAGAAATATGAGATGTAAGGGTGATATCCGCAGCAATGAGTCCTGTCGATAAAAGCAGGTCTTTGCTTCCGGCAATAACCCGGTTTGATTCCGCGTCAATACTCAGAACATACATCGGTTCTTTCGCGGTAATCCCCAGTCCCCTTCGCTGGCCAACCGTATAATTGATAATGCCGGAATGGGTACCCAGGATGTTGCCGTCACGGTCGGTAATATTGCCCGGGTCTATTTTTGTATCGGCAAAAAGCGGAGAATAATCTCCGCCAGCGATAAAATCCTGGCTGTCGGGCTGATCAGCCGTATCAAAACCGGCTTTACGGGCTATTTCCCGAACTTCCGTTTTATTAAGGCTGCCAAGCGGGAACAGGGTCTGTTCCAGCTGCTTCCCGGGCAGACCGTAAATAAAATATGTCTGGTCTTTTGACTCATCTGCGGCTTTTTTTAAATAGTATTCATCGTTCGCTTTAACGATTTGAGCATAATGGCCCGTGGCAAAATAATCAAAGGCAACACCCAGATCGCGGGCTTTTTCCAGCATAAAACCAAATTTCATCTGCCGGTTGCACTTAACGCAGGGATTCGGCGTCCTGCCGGCAAGGTATTCCTGCTTAAAATAAGCGAGAATAGATTCACTGTATTCCCGGGAAAGATCAATAACATGAAAAGGAATATCGAGTTTTTCGCATATACGGGACGCGGATTCAATGTCCTCACTCTCACCCGGACCAAAGCAGGCATGTTTTTTGGTCTCTTTGATATCATAAGAACCGTCCCATATTTTCATGGTAATACCAATAACATTCCAGCCTTCATTTTTGAGTAAATATGCCGCTGTAGAGGAATCAACTCCTCCGCTTAATCCAACGGCAACGGTTTTTGTTTTCATTAATGTTCTCCCTAAAACATATCCTATATATCCTATGGTATAACTAGGGAAAAATGAGGCGGAATTTGTCAATAAATTAATCGATTTTTTAATACGAAAAATAAGTAGTTGCATTTTGATGACGCCTGGTTCCAGAATAAACTAAATTCTTATGGGGAGGATCTGCTTGGAAGAGATTGATTGCGTCGTATGTCACGGGAAGAATAAAAAAAAACTGTTTCAGAAGAGCTCAAGAAAGGGAGATTTTTTTACACTGGTAAAATGCAAAAAATGCGGACTTCGGTATATTTCACCGCGACCGGACCCGGCGGATATGGGGGCGTATTATACCCTGGATTATTTTACTTCAAGGACCGATCGTGGATATAACGACTATTTTTCAACGGAAATTGAGCGGGAAATAAAGCGGGTACTTGAGCTCAATTTAGAGGATCTTGGCTTTTTTAGTTATGAAAAGGAGCTCAGGGAGAGGGGAAACCCGGGAAGTGTACTCGACATAGGGTGCGCGGCAGGATATTCCGTAGCCTGTATGAAAGAACGGGGCTGGGATTCCACGGGAGTGGATGTGTCGGCCGGATGTATAGAATTTGGAAAGAGCCGGGGCCTGTCCGTAGTTGAAGGAGACTACCTGGACCTGGATTTTGGGAAAAAGTTCAATCTTATAACACTCTGGGCAACAATAGAACATCTTCATTATCCCGGCAGGTTCCTGGAAAAAGCATATAAGGACCTGGAAGATAATGGAATGCTGTATCTATCTACCTGCCGGGCAGGAGGGGTGAATTTTATGCGCCTTTTCGGAAGCAGGTGGCGGTACTATAATTTTCCCGAACATCTTTACTTTTTTTCCTACCCCTTATTAAAAAAACTTCTTGAACAAAAGGGATTTAAAGTAGTACAATACAAAACTTATGGAAGCGGTATTGGCAAAACAGGCTCTTTGAAGAAAACCATAGCTGATTTTATGGCCAAACGAATGTTTATGGGTGATATGATGCTGGTAGGGGCAAAAAAAGTTTGAAGTTCGAA
>JAAENB010001156.1 GCA_024224995.1 bacterium
CAACAGATAATTTATATTGTACAGGATCAAGTCCAACATCAATAAGTGTTGATGCTGCTCCTGCCGGATTTGAAATTAACTGGTATGCGGCTGCATCAGGAGGTGCTTCACTATTTACCGGCGAAACATACACCCCGGCAAGTGCAGGAACCTACTATGCAGAAGTAGAAGAAATAATTTCAGGATGTACTAGTACAAACCGGGTTGCAGCAATTTTAACTGAAGAGAGCAATCCTACAGTACTAATTGCGAACGGAGCCAGTGAAGATATTTGCGCAGGTGCAAGTGTTGACCTTGTAGCTACAGGAGCAATTTCATATTCCTGGAGTCCAACAACAGACTTGAGTTGTACGGATTGTCCAAACCCGGTTGCTTCTCCTTCCGGATTTACCACTTATACAGTAACAGGAACCAATTTGGCCGGATGTACCAATACCGCTTCAATCGGTGTGACAGTACATGCTAATCCGACCACTTCTATTACTGCAGATCAAGATGTTTGTAACGGAAATAGTATTAGTCTTTCTGCCACGGGTGGAAGTACCTATAGCTGGACCCCGGCTATTGGTTTAAGTTGTGCAGATTGTGATGCTCCAACAGCTTCACCAACAAATACAACAGTTTATTCCGTAGAGATTACGGATGCTGCCGGATGCTCTGCTACCGAATCAGTAACCTTAACTGTA
>JAAENB010001157.1 GCA_024224995.1 bacterium
ACCTCGGCGGAAGCAAAACAATTTCCGATGGTAAAATAAAAGTTGACCGGGATATTAACGCGGACCGCAACATACTTTTAAAATCACTCGCGACAGCTTAGGCCGTTTTCCGTTGCGTTTGTTTCGGAAAAAACTGAGAGGAGACGATGATGAGTAAAAAAGAGCAGCCATGGAACAGAAGAGGCAATGCAGGCAAAAGGAAATAAAAAACTTCAAATGCTTTCCTGATAACGAAATACCACTGAATAAACTGACTGTTTTTGCAGGTGCTAACGGAAGTGGAAAATCTACAGCAGTTCAGGCATTGCTTTTATTATTAAGACACCAAACAGAAAAATATGAAAAAAAATGATATTGAAAATGATCTGAAAAAAAGGATCAAAGAGCTTGAGGCAGAAAACAAAAAACTGAAATCAGAAATAAAAAAGCTGAAATCAGACAAGAATGTTTTTTATACATTAAAAGATCAATTGTCAGATTCAGTTGATTTGGGAATAATAACAAAACCTCTCCCCCCTTTTATCCCTGACCATAAAAAATGGAAAGCAACTGACTATCCAAAAGAATGGGAACCCGAAAAAAAAGCAGAAGAATATTTACTGACATTCTGGAAAAATTACCCTGTAACTCAAAGCTATTTTTCAAATATAAAAGGGGGCCAGTCATTTTATAAGTATTTAAAAAGAAATAATTTATTCAAACTGCTCCCCAATTCATTTCAATTACAACTCAAGAAAAAAATAGATCAAAGTTAAAATGCATACTTATTTCCCTGTTTTTTCGGGTGTGTCCCACCTTTTACACAGCACTGAAGGTGCGAATTTATACAGCCCAGGGTAACGCCCTGGGAATACGGCAAAAAAACGGACCAGCCCTGAAAGGGCGAATTAATCCGCCCCTCAGGCCGGCGGATTTTTTTTATA
>JAAENB010001158.1 GCA_024224995.1 bacterium
GCTGATCGTCAGATCGCCTGCGGCGTTCAGCGTGATGTCGTTCGTGTCGTCGTCGGTCAGCGACTCGACGTTCACCGCCAGGATGACGCCGCCAGCGGCCACGCTGATGCTGCCGTTACCCGACTGCACGTTCGTCAGCGTGATGGCGTCGGTCTCGACCAGGTTGATGCTGGTGCCTGCCAACAAGTCGGTGCTCGCGCCCGTCGTGTTCAGGTTGATGAGGCCGTCGGCGTCCACGTTCAGCACGTCCGCCGTCACCTGAGCGCCCGTCACGTTGCCGGTTGCGATCAGGTTCACGTCGCCCGCAGCACCCGCGTTCACCGCGGTTGTGATATTGATGTTGCCCACCGCATCGAGCGTGATGTCGTTGGCGTGCGCGTCGGTCTGCGATTCGACGTTGACCGCCAGGATGACGCCGCCCGCATCGACGCTGATGCTGCCGTGACCCGACTGCACGTTCGTCAGCGTGATTGCGTCGGTCTCAACCAGGTTGATGCTGGTGCCTGCCCACAAATCGGTGCTGGCCACCGTCGTGTTCAGGTTGATGAGGCCGTCCGCGTCCACGTTCAGCACGTCCGCCGTCACCTGAGCGCCCGTCACGTTGCCGGTCGCGATCAGGTTCACGTCGCCCGCCGCCCCGGCGTTGACGTCGCCGCTGATCGTCAGATGGCCGTCGGCGTCCAGGGTGATGTCGTTCGTGTCGTCGTCGGTCAGGGACTCGACATTGACGGCCAGGATGACGCCGCCCGCGGCCACGCTGATGCTGCCGTGACCCGACTGCACGTTCGTCAGCGTGATGGCGTCGGTCTCGACCAGGTTGATGCTGGTGCCGTCTCAGGAGAAAGTCCCCCGAGCCCACTAAGCAACGCGATTGAGGCGATACTGCCGCCGAGGACGGCAGAATAACGAC
>JAAENB010001159.1 GCA_024224995.1 bacterium
GCCCGAATTTCCCACGGGGAATGGCCAGATAGATATACTATTAAAATATAAAGACCGCCTTTACGGGATCGAATTAAAAAGTTATACGGATCAAACCGGGTATACAAAAGCGTTAACCCAGGCCGCGCGTTACGGCAAGAGTTTAAACCTTACGGAAATAACCCTGGTCTTCTTCATCGAATACATTGATGAAGAAAACAGGAAAAAGTACGCGGTCGATTATACGGATAAAGACTCCGGCGTAAAAGTTATGCCCGTCTTCGTTGAAACCGGGAATTAAGCCCGGAATAATTTCCGCTATAAACTGTATTCGGCTCTTTCAATGAGCTCTTTTTGAATATCCCTGTTCAGTTCAACAAAATAAGCGTTATACCCGGAAATCCGAACCATAAGATTTCTATAATTTTCCGGGTTTGCCATTGCGTCCTTCAGCGTCTCTGAGGTGACAATATTAAACTGCATCTGCATCCCGCCCTGGTTAAAATAGGCTTTTACATAGGCAAACATATTATCAACAATTTTTTCCCTGGAGTCATTCAGGCCGGGGCTGAGCTTTACGTTAAATGCCATATTGTTGTCGAGATTTTTTGAATCAAGTTTCGCGACATCACTTATGTTATCCAGGAAATTTTTTGAAGCAAGAGGACTCGGGGTGAGTCCCGGCGTGAAGGGTTTTCCCGCGAGCCGTCCCGAAGGAAGCGTGCCCGAAAGAGAGCCGTAAGCGACATGCTGTGACATTGACCAGAACCCGGCCGCATATCGTCCTCCCCGGTAATTTTTGTGTTTCATATAGCGGTCATGAACAATGGTGGCGACCCTGTTTGCCATGGCAAGGGATTCTGCGTCTCCGGAACCAAACAGGGGTACCTTTTTTTTGACAATGGCAAGAAGTTTTGGATTATCCTTAAAATCATTTGAAATCGCGGCTTTAAAATCCTTGAAACTTATTATTGCGTCATCAAAAACAAGTTGTTTAATTGCCAGGAGTGAATCCGTAACATCGGCCAGCCCAATATTTGAGGTTCCTGAACTGTTATACAGAGCGCCGCCTTTGAGTACATCTTTGCAGCTCTCTATGGTGCCGTCAATTAATACGCTGAGAAGGGGAGTGGGGCGTATTTTCTGATGCGCGATTCCAAGGATATTATTCAGTTCAACTGCCTCATCAATAAGAAACTCCTGCTGCGCGGCCCAGGCCTTAAAAAAATCTTCAAAGTTTTTAAAGTCGCCATTGTCAATACTCCCGGTTTTTGGCCCCACGTCCCAATTCATTAAAGGATGATATCCATTGTTAAGGGCCATTTCCATTGAAGCCACCATATTTAATAAAATCGCGGCTGTATGACTGTAGTGTTTTCCGTTTAACGTCGGCTCAACACAACCCGTAGCGGCCCAATCATTTATTCTTTCTTGAGGATAGCCGTGCTGTTTTAGTGATTCAAAGACTGCCCTGTCGTTTTGCATGATTGGCGTTGCTGCGGTAATAATATTTACTTCGCAGAGTCTTTTTAGATAATTGTCACTATTTATATCCGAATGATACCGGCAGTTAATATTCGCGTCCCGGATGGCCAGCATTTCAGTGACTTTCAGAAAAATAAATGTCATGTCATTTACCGCGTCCGATCCGTCCTCTTTAATTCCTCCAAGGGTAATAGCCTGCGTTGAAGAGGCGCCGCCGAATAAATAATTCGCAATATCCGGCAGCATTGGAACATGATCCGTAAGCCTCATGAAAAAACATCCAACCAGGTCAATAGAGCGCTTAATATATGCTTTTTTTTCTTCTTCCGAATTAAGCCTGCTCATATCATTTTCAAAATAGGGCTGAAGCCACTGATCGAGCCTTCCCAGAGAAAATCCTGTATTTGAATTTTCCATATGCAGCGCGACCCAGCTTATCCATATGGAATTTAACGCTTCGTCAAGACTTTTCGCCGGATTCACCGGAACTGTTGAACAGATTTCCGAAAGTCTTTCCAGTTCTTTTTTCCGGACCGCGTTGGTCTCTTCCGCTCCGGCCCTGCGTGCTTCAGTTGAAAGATTGGAGGCGTAGAGTGCAGCTCCTTCGAGACAAATTTTCATTGATTCAAGAGTATCAACCGCTTCCTTATTCAGTGAAGTGTCCTGTTTCCGGTTATCTATATCATTAATTATTCCATTAATTCCCTTCTCACAGAGACGTTTAAAATTTGGAATTGTGTGAGAGATTCCGGTTGTTTTCCATACATAATAGGCGACCCAGCGTTCATCAATTTTCAGGCATTGCGGATAATCATGTTGTATCCTGGCGTATTCTCTAAAGGTTTTATCTGCCCAGTATGGAAAAACATCATAATGAAGAATATCTGCGCTTTCCTTTGTGCAAACATAGGGATTTAATACGCGCTGTTCAACAGAGTAGAGTTCACTCCAGAACATTGTTCCCTGTCCGTCAGGGAACACCGTAACTCCCACTTCCTTTGATGTTGTGGTGCCTGCCATGAGATCATTTTTTCTTATAACAGGCTTTTTATTTTGCATTAGATGTTTAAAGGCAAAA
>JAAENB010001160.1 GCA_024224995.1 bacterium
ACATTCATCCCGGTAAAAGTAATCGTATCATACCCTTCAGCATCTAATCCCCTGGTTACACCACCCAATGTATTTTCAAGGCTATCAATCCTGCCGTCGAGTCCGCTTGACGTAAAGGTTCCGACCCGTCCTTCCAGGATATCGATCCTGCTGTCGAGTCCGCTTGACGTAAAGGTTCCGACCCGTCCTTCCAGGATATCGATCCTGCTGTCGAGTCCGCTTGACGTAAAGGTTCCAACCCTTCCTTCCAGGATATCAATCCTGCCGTCGAGTCCGCTTGACGCGAAGGTTCCGACCCTTCCTTCCAGGATATCGATCCTGCTGTCGAGTCCGCTTGACGTGAAGGTTCCGACCCTTCCTTCCAGGGTATCAATCCTGCTGTCGAGTCCGCTTGACGTGAATGAACCGACTTTGGTTTCCAGTTCCTGTATTCGTGTGGAAACAGTGCTTGCAGGGCTTGCTGCAATATCACCAATATAACTCTCTATATCTCCAACCCGGGCAACCAGGGAATTGATAGAAACACCGGAACCACCGGTAATGGAGTTAATAATAACCTGCTGTTCGTTGTTAACGGCGTGAAGCTTTTCAATCTCTTTTTGCATGGCGTTCATCCGGTTATACATATCGGAAAAACTGAAGCCTGTGTCCTGGTTCTCACCGGAAGTATCACTTGAATTGGTACTAAGCCCTTCCTCACAACCGGAAAAAGCCGGAATTGAAATAAGAATAAGACCTGCTAAAATAGAATTAAGAATATTTTTCATTTAAAATCACCTCTTTATATAAATAGTTTCTGTAAGAGATATGTCTTTTTAACTACGGAAGGGACAAAATTTTTTAAAAAAAGAGCCGTTAAAAATCAATTGACATTTGCCCAAAAATGCTAAACAATACTGTTCAGGTGTGTAGGAGGCAGGTGCAAGGTGAAAGGTAAGAAAAGCCTTCTTCCCGGAAACAGGCCCTGTTTAAAAAGAGTTTCTTGAGAGCGCAAATAAAAAACAGAAAAAAACATATGAGAATTCTGGAATATAAAATTATTGAAAAGATTGATGAGACCGATAATTCAATCGTTTTCAGAGGAGAAAAAAAGAAGGACGAAGGAACAGTTATAATCAAAGTTCTGAAAACGGGCTATTCGTCCCTGTCGGAAATAGCCCGGTTTAAGCAGGAGTATCGTTTAATAAAGAGTCTTGATATTGATGGGATCGTTAAGACCTATTCTATCGCGGATTATGAAAATGGGATCGCTATTATCCTGGAAGATTTTAATGCCATATCATTGAAAAGTTATATCAAACATAATCGAATAAGCATGCAGACCTTCCTTGAAGTAGGGATTACTCTCGCCGAGATCCTGGGAAAACTTCACGAAAGAAATATTATTCATAAGGACATTAAGCCGGATAATATATTAATTAATGTCGAAACCGGAACAGTAAAACTAACCGATTTTGGCATAGCCACGGTATTGACCCATGAAAATGAAAAGATCTATAATCCCGAAGTAATGGATGGAACACTGCTCTATATGTCCCCGGAACAGACCGGCCGAATGAATCGCGCGGTAGATTACCGCACCGACCTTTATTCCCTGGGAATCGCGTTCTACGAGATGCTCACAACGGTTGTACCGTTCAGGTCAAATGATCCCATGGAAATAATCCATTTTCATATAGCCCGCAAGCCCGTTCCACCTGTTGAATACGATGATACTATTCCTGAAGTGGTTTCGGAAATAGTAATGAAGCTCCTGTCCAAAAGAGCGGAAGAACGGTACCAGAACAGTTTTGGCCTGGCTGCCGACTTGAGAAGATGCCTGGAGCAGCTGGAAGATACGGGGTTCATAGAAAACTTTCCCCTGGGACACAAAGACATATCAATCAAATTTAACATACCCCGGAAGCTGTTTGGCCGTGAAGAAGAGATGCGGCAGCTGTTGCGGATCTTTGAACAGGCAGCCAATCCGCCGGAGAGCCTGGAACAGGTAATCGGGCAAATAATGCTGGTGTCGGGACCGCCGGGAATTGGGAAGTCGGCACTCATTCTTGAGACCCGTAAAATGATCGTAGAGAACAGGGGATATTTTATTTCAGGGAAATATGAGCAATATGGAAAAGAGGTTCCCTATAGTTCCATCATCCAGGCGTTCCAGGCCCTGGTAAAAGAGCTGCTCTCGGAAAGCAATAAACGGATTAATATCTGGAAAGAGCTCTTATTGGAAACCCTGGGGACCAATGGGAAGGTTATAACCGATGTAATTCCTGAGATGGAGTTTATCCTGGGCAAGCAGTCCCCGGTAGTGGAGCTGGGGCCTGAAGAATCCCGGAACCGGTTTAGCCTTGTATTTAAAAAATTCATTGGGATATTCGCGAAACAGGATCACCCGGTAGTGATGTTTCTTGATGATCTGCAATGGATTGATTCCGCCAGTTTGAAGCTGGTATATGACCTTATGACAGTTCCCTATCTTTTTTTCGTAGGATCGTACCGTGATTCCGAGGTGGTGGATTCTCATTCCTTGCTCACCGCGATAGAAGAAATGAAGAGATCGGGAATGACGATTCATTCAATGAAGCTGGGCTCCCTGACAATATACGATGTAAACAGCCTGGTTTCCGAATTCCTGCGGTGCGATAAAGAGCGGTCTTTTCCCCTGGCAGAGATAATACATAAAAAAACCGGGGGGAACCCGTTTTTTGTGAACCAGTTTTTGCAGACCCTGTACGAAGAGGAGATCCTGGTAATTGATCCGTCCCGGGGCTGGCAGTGGGACATGGACCGGGTAAACCAGGTGCAGGTAACGGACAATGTGGTAGACCTCATGGCAGGCAGGATCTCAAAATTGCATGAAAGCACAAGAGAGATACTTAAAACATGCGCCTGTTTTGGGAACCGGTTCGATCTTGAGACATTATCGGTAATACTTGAAAAACCGGTTGAAGAGATCCTGCTCAATTTGACAGAAGCAGTAGAGGAAGGATTCGTTAGTATATTGGATAATATCTATATTTTTCAGCACGACCGTATCCAGGAAGCGGCATATTCCCTTATCCCGGAAGAAGAACGTTCACAGGTGCACTATCGCATTGGTAAGTATATACTGGACCGGAGTGATGAAGCGGTTATAGAAAACCGGATTTTTTACGTGGTAAACCAGCTGAATTTTGGCATTAAATTTATTAGCGATCCTGCCGAACTGGAGCGGCTCAAGCAGCTTAATCTCACAGCCGGAAAGAAAGCGAAAAAATCAACAGCATATATGTCGGCGTATAAATTTTTTGAAACAGCGCTGCAATTATTACCGGAAAATAACTGGAAAAACGACTATCAAACAACAATTGAAATATATATGCAGCTGGCTGAATGCAGGCATTTAAATCATGACTACGCAGACGCGGAAGAGATCTTTGCTTTATTAATAGCTAACGCGCGAACCGCGGAAGATAAAGCAATGGTATACAGCCTGAGGATGGTAATGACCACGACACTGGGAAAGCATAATGAAGTTGTAGCTATTGGAGTAGAGGGGCTCCGGCTCCTGGGGATTAAGATCCCGGCAAATCCCGGAAACCTGTCGGTGTTGAAAGCGATGATAACTTTGAAGCTTATGCTTTTGAATAAAAATATTGATGACCTGCATGAAATGCGTGAAATAAGCAACAGCAAACAGATCCTGGTAATGAGTCTATTGGTAAATATATTTTTAAGCGCTTATTTAACAAGTCCATACCTGGCAATATACATCTCATTACGAATGCTGGTATTTACGCTCAAGCACGGAATATCGAAGATGTCGGTAATGGCGTACGCGTCTTACGGCTTTTTTCAAATCCTATTCGGGAATTACCCGAAGGCGGTGAAATTTGTAGACCTGGCTTTTGAAGTGGAAAAACGCCTGCATGCAACAACCTATAAGTCGAAGATTTATTTTGTAAAAGCACTGGTGAGCCCCTGGGGTGTTCATTACAGGGAGGCTATAAAATATACCAATATGGGATTGCGCCATTCTCTTGAGAATGGAGACCAGAACTATGCCATATATAATATACAGGGACTTATTCTTGTGATGGTAAATGTAGGCGATCCCCTGAATAGTATTAGTGAGGTGTGCAAGAATTATTTTGATTTCATTGCCCGGTCGAAAGATCCCGGGGCCTTGAATTTTCTTATTTCATCGCAGCAATATGTTAAATGTCTACAGGGAAATACAAAGGAAAAATACTCATTTGATGATGAGGGTTTTTCCGAAGCATCGCATCTTGAAAAGATTCTTTATGATGATATTCCCATTATTAAGCAGCGCCATTATTTATTGAAAGCAAGAGCGCTGTATATTATGGGAGATTATATGGGGGCGTCTGTTGCCCTGGAAGAGACCGGAAAACTACAGGAATACTTAAAAGGTTCTTTTGAAATTATGGATTATGTTTTTTTCAATTCTCTCAATGCGGCAATGCGAGCGGATCTTGATTCTCCACGGGAAAAAAGAAAAACAGTAAGAGTATTAAATAAAGATCTGAAATTATTAAAAAAATGGAACAAGAATTGTCCCATGAACATGGAGCATAAATATTTGCTTGTACAGGCGGAAAAAGCACGGATACAGGGAAATGTAAAAAAGGCGATGAATTGTTACGATAGCGCCATAGCATCGGCGAATAAGCATGAATATGTTCAGAATGAGGCTATTGCCAATGAACTGGCAGGCAGATTTTATCTTTCCCTGGGAATGGAACGGGTGGCAGGAGTATATATACGGGAAGCAATGCTCTGTTTTGAACACTGGGGCGCAATGGGCAAAGTTCTTGATCTCAGTGAGACGTATCCCCGGCTTACTTCCCTGTACGGAAGCGAGGGGCATTCCGGCAAATCAACTGTTTCCGGAACAGGAACCTCGTCACGGACACGGGGACAGACAATCGGGGGAACAGGAAGCGGAACTATTGCCACGTCCACTGAAAAGAGATCGGAGATCCTTGATCTTTCATCGGTAATGAAAGCATCGGAAGCGCTGGCAATGGGAATTGACCTGGACAGGGTTCTTGAAAAGCTGATGAGTATTGCTATTGAGAATGCCGGAGCGGAGCGGGGCGCGCTTATTCTTCAATCGGAGGATGGGTTGATTCTTGAAGCTTTAGGAGATGTTAACGCGGATGAAATTATCCAGCTCCGGTCTGTTCCTGTTGAAAAGAGCGACGATGTTTCTTTGTCGGTAGTTCATTATGTGGAACGGACGAGGAAAGTAATAATCCTGGATGACGCGTCAACAGATAAAACCTTTTTAACCGATCCCTATATCCTGAAAAATAAGCCAAAGTCGGTTTTATGCGGCCCCGTAATGATCCAGAAAGAATTGATTGGAATTATTTACCTGGAGAATAATCTAACAACGGGCGTGTTTACCAGGTTCCGGGTTGATGTGTTGAATATACTCCTTGCCCAGGCAGCGATTTCAATTGAGAACGCGCGTCTTGCCGAGAAAGAGAAAGAAAGGGCCACGCTTCAAAAAGAGATAGACATGGCCCGGGAGATTCTGCTTACCCTTCTTCCAACAAAAATCCCGAAAATTGAAAAAGCCCGGGTCGCGTTCCAGTATGAGCCCATGATGGGGGTGGGCGGCGATTTCCTTGATATAAATTATATGGATGGAAAACAAAAACTTGGTCTTTTTATTTGCGATGTCTCGGGGCATGGGGTTCCCGCCGCGTTCGTGGCTTCCATGACCAAAATGGCCCTGCATTCATGGGATACATATATTGAGACACCGGCAAGAGCCCTTGAGGTGATTCGCGAACCCTTAATAAAAAACATAGGGGAGAATTTCATAACGGCCTGCATTTGCTCTCTTGACCTGAATACGGGTGAACTGGTTTTTGCCAGCGCCGGACATGTTCCGCTGGCGGTACTGAGAAAGGGCAGGACTGTGGAATTGTTCCAGACCGAGGGGCGAATGATCTATAATCTATTCGAGCCCAACTATTCGGAAAAAAGGATTCAGCTGAATCCCGGAGACAAACTTATTTTGTATACCGACGGGATTACCGAAGCTTTAAGCCCGGGAAATGTTATGCTTGGCGCGGATGATGATGATAAATTCCGGGATTGGTTAAGACGAAATACGGACCCGTCCCGCTCTCCGGTGGAAATATGCCAATCCATATATGACGGGGTAATTGAATATACGGGAAATGAAAATTTCGCCGATGATTTTACGGTTTTAGTTACTGAATATAATGGGTAACAATGAAATTAGCGGGAACAATAATAAATGAACGATACGAGATTTTTGTGGCGAAGTATTGAGCATACTAAAAGGATTAATCGTCCTTTTCTTGGAATTGGGCAGGAAGAATCACAGAAAGAACGCCTGCTCGACAAACGAAAGTTATCTTCGGTTATTGCCGTGAGCCAGGAGATTAGCTCTATTGTTGCTATTGAAGAACTTCTGAAAAATGTCGTGCGCCGTGCTATTGAAATTACCGGGGTTCTGCTCCGGTTTGAAAAAGACCGGGTTGAATACGTGAATGCCGGGCATCCCGATATCTACTTTAAATCTAATGGTGTTGTTTCCCCGGTACGGAAAGAGGATGGTGAGATAATTTCCGGTATGTTCCTGGGCATGCCGTCTATGGTAACACCTTACGAAGTCTGGTCTTTTCCGATTGCCTTATGGAAGCCCATTCCGGCTCCTATGGGGAATACGGGTGGCAGCGTGTTGAAAAAACACTGCTTTCCGCTCCTTCCGGTTCTGCTGAGGCCGCTCTGAAGTATATTCTGGACGATTTCCACTCATTTGTTAAAGACAGGAACCTGCCCGATGATTTGACGATTATGGTTCTTAAGCGCCTGTGATTTGAAAGCGAGGCTGCGTAAGTCCCTTTCAAAAAAAAATCCAAAAAAAGCAAAAAAATTATTGAAATATATTCGTTTAATATTATATTATAACTAATATGGAATAATTTAAAAAAAGAAGTATTTATAAAAATGGAACGATTACAAATAGAGTCTTTACTAAAAGAGAAGGGGATCAAGCCGTCCGTCCACCGGATGAAGATCCTGGAGTATTTGCTGGAGCGGAGAAATCATCCTACGGTTGACATGATTTTCCAGGATATTTCCGGTGATATTCCCACTCTTTCCAAAACGACTATCTACAATACCTTGAAGACCTTTCTTGAGAATAATGTTGTTCAGGCGATTACTATTGAAGAGAACGAAGTCCGGTTCGATGCCACGCTTAATTATCATGCCCATTTTAAATGCGTGCAGTGCGGTACGGTTTATGACGTTGACCTGGATAATAAAGTCTTTGAAATGAAAGCTATTAAAGGGCATAAGATCCTGGAATGCCATATGAATTTTAAAGGTATTTGCAAGGATTGTTTGAAGAATTAAAAGAGGAAAGGCTTTTTAATAGAGCTTATTCCTCGGGAAGGATGTTTTTTTCCAGGCAGTACATGGCTGCGTGGGTCAGGAAATCCTGTAACTTGATATCGTTTTCAACACAAAGCAGTTTTATTCTTTTGTGCTGTTCGGGTGTCAGCAACAATGTTGGCCGTTTATAATCTTTATATTTCTCATTCTTCATAATCCATATGCTATCTTTTTGCTCATCACGTGTCAACTTTTTTTCGTTAAAAAGAAATTGTGCTTGCCAAAAGCCACGTGAATTCTAATAATAGATACAACGTGGTCAAAACATAAGGGAGGGGATATGGAAATATACAAATTTAACACAGACGGGGTAGAAGATCAGCTGCATGAAATTTTGAGTTCAATTAATGTGCTTCATTATGCCATTAATGGATTGAATGAAATCGATAATATTGACCCCGATACGGTCAATTCTTTTGATTCTGTTATCGCCGACGCGAATATAAAATTACACAGACTGGTTAAATCCATGAAGCCCTTAAGCGACAGTGAGCTTATGGCTGTTGAAGAGCTTGCCGGTTAAAGGAGGCGGAAACCTCGTGAGAAAGCGTTTTTTTTATTTAACTATTATCACCCTGATTTTTTCGTGTTCAAATAATACGGATCTTCGTGAGGAGTGTGTTGACTTCGATCCTTCTCAAGGACGATAATTGATAAGAAAAAAATACGGAAGAAACTGTGGTTGAACCGGGGTCAATTTTGTGAAGATACTCCGGGAAGGGTTTGGTTCTGAGAGACGTTGCAGTGCAACGCCTTTACTTGCTGGTTTCAGGCCAGGGCTATGGAGACTCTGAGGAGGGATGCGACTCCTACGCGGTGTTTAAAATCGCAAGAATAAATTTCACTTGCCGGAAACCGGTTTATCGGTTAAGATGTGAGATGAACGTAAAACCAATTGCGGGTTTATTGATTAAAAAATGAGATACAATAGCAAAATAAACATAGCTTCCCTTAATAATTATAATAAGAGATTGTTCGTAATCTTATATTTATTCTTTGTATTTATATGCTTAATGGTAATAGTACCGGGCAATATCCTGGGAAAGAGCAATGATTCGGCTAACAAGCAGCGGTATATTGTTAGCGAATTTGACAATGAAATTGTAGAGCTTTCAGGAGACTGGTTTTACCATAGGGGAGACCTGGAATTTAATGCCGAAGGCATACCGCAGACAGACATCGCCTGGACCAGTTTCAAGTATACCGGCGATCCCTTAGAACGGGGGAACAGTCGAATAGTCTGGTTCAAAACAGAGCTGCCGGCAGGAGAATGGGATTCGCCCTCACTATACCTGAGGGGGATATACCAGGTATTTGAGGCATACCAGGATGGAAAATGTATTTATGCGTTTGGGACAATTTATAAGAACGGCAGAGCGGAGTATGTCGGATCTTCATTTCATATAATCCCGCTCAGTCCCGGGTATGCCGGGAAAAGTATTTATTTCAGAGTATGGTCAAATTATCATTCCATAGGAACATACAACAGCGTATTGGCCGGATCGAGAACCGGGCTTGTATTGTCATTACTGCGGAACAAAATATCGTATTTTTTCCAGGGGATGATATTTATTTTTATCGGACTCTTCGGCTTAGGTGTATTCCTGTATGACAGGGACCAGAAAGCGTTTTTTGCTTTTGGACTTGTGGCAGTACCCATAGGAATAATAGTTATTCTAAGGACACGGCTGCTGCTTCTTTTTTTTGACACGCCAATTCTACAGATTAATATACAGATGATTACTTCATTCCTGATCCCCGTGGGGGTAGGAATATTACTTGAATCATTATTCGGCCGGGGATATAAATCGATAATAAGACGTTTCTGGCAGCTTTATCTATTGCTGGCCCTGGGTTTATTTTCCGTAGCAGTGTTGAATATTGCTCCGCTTACGTTATTGCTGCCCTTTTTTCAGAAAGCCATAATAGCGGGAATGCCGGTATTCCTGGCGATCATAGCAGTATTTGCTTATAAGGGAAATACGGAGGCAAAAATATTTCTCGCTGGAATAAGTATATTTGCCCTGTTAACTATCTATGATCTTCTCAGTGACCTGGGGGTACTTCCCTGGCTGGGCAACTTAATTAGTTGGGGATTTTCTGCCCTCATAATATCGATTCTAATAATACTAACATACAGGGTTAATAAGGTGGAGAAAGAGCTCAAGCGGAAGGTGAGCGCCCTTGACCGGGCAAACAGGCAGATTATTCTATCGGAAGAAAAGTATAAGCAGCTGGTGGAAGGGTCTGAAGATATAATATTTTCGCTTGACGATAAATGGAATTTTATAACAGCAAACAGGGCAATAAGTACGCACTTGAATATCAGGCCCGACAGGGTAGGGGCAGAGAATTTTCTGGACCTGGTGTATGAAGGGAGTGACAGGAGATCTTTGTCGAAACATATAGTAATAGAGCAGCTTGATTCTTTTCAAAAAAACAAGGAGCCCGTAACCTTTAAAGCTGAATTTAAATCTTCTATTGGAGCGGAACCGAAGGAGATGCAGGTAAAACTGGAATTTCTTAACAATGAAGAAAGAAGTGAAATACTGGGAAAAGCTTCCAGGGAGCTTGAAGACTCTTTAGTTAAATATTTTATAGCGGAAGAACAAACATTTCGTATTGGAAATTATTTAACAACAGCAGGTGATATGAGTTACCGGCTAACGGCCAATTTAAAGAAGTATATGGATTCGCAGGAGGTAAACAGGGTTAGAATTGCTTTACGTGAGATAATTATTAATTCAATAGAGCATGGAAACCTGAATATAACATTTAAGCGAAAAACTCAGCTGCTGCGAGAGGGAATCGACACCTATATGGAATTTATTGCCCGGCGGCAGAATGACCCGGAGTACGGCAATAAAAAGGTTTATATTAGTTATTCTGTCAAACAGGGAGAAGCAGCATATAGGATCACGGATGAAGGAAAAGGGTTTGCTTATAAGAAGCAATTAAAAGGCGAAATAGACCAGGTAAATCAAGACCAACTATTTCATGGCCGGGGAATAGTGATAGCAAACGATGTTTTTGATAAAATGGAATACAGTAAAAAAGGAACCGCCGTCTTATTAATAAAATATTTTTAAAAAGTCAGAGTCCTGAAAGGATCTTTAGCAGGATCTTCAGCAAAGATTTATCTTCAATTTTAACATCGGAATAGTCATCATCTTCGGAAACAAGATAGTCAATGGAAACCCTGGAAAAACAGGTCAGAAACTGTGTCGACACCGGGGTCTGTTTTGCGAAGGTGCTCCGGGCAGGGGTTGGGTTCTGAGAGACGTTGCAGTGCAACTCCTTTACTGGCTGGTTTCAGGGCAGGGTTATGGAGATTTCGAGGAAGGGCTCACCCCAAAGGGGGCAAGAGTTTTTTAAAATAAGCCAATTTTAGCCCGGGGTTTTAACCCCTGCGAGGGGCTTCCAGCCCCTCGTTATAAAGAAGGAAGCCCCGGTTCAAAATCGTAGTTTCTTGAGAGCAGAGCTCTCCGCGCAAGATGTGCAGGGTTTAGTCCGGAGGTCTTCCGCAGGACCGGAGCGAAGCGGAGCCCGGAGCAGCCCGACCCGCAGGGTTGCGCCCAAATTTAGTTTCTTGAGAGTGCGGACCCTGCGGAGCAGGGAAAAAACAGGTCAGAAACTGCGGTGATAACGGGGTCTGTTTTGCGAAGGTGCTCCGGGCAAGGGTTGGGTTCTCTTTCCACTTGAAGAGTTCTTAAAAACTCCAATACAGTACACCCCCCCCCGTCAATCCCGGTAGAATTCTAAGACTACTTTTACTAAAAATCTTTATATTTTTTTTTCAAATAAAGAATAAACAAAAGCGAATCAATAAATATAAAAGCGACAACAATCAAAGTCCCGCCACTCGTTTCTCCCACCTGATACGAATACGCTACGGCTGTGATTACAGAAATCAAAACAACGCAGAAAACTATTTTCCATATTATGTTTGCCATTTACCCACTCTCCCTTACCAAATACCACTGTCAACAATAATTATTTGAATCTTTTGTTATTCCCCCTCCTAATCGCATTTTTTACTTTAAGCACAGCAGGAATTATTAAGCCATGGCCGCCCGAATTTCCGGCTTTTTTTCAATTTCTTATCTCTTCACAATGAAGAACCTTTTCACAAATAAACGCGGAATTAAACGGAGGCAAAATGGCAGTTAAAATCTACGAGCTCGAAGAGGCTCTTTACTTCACCAGTACAAAAGATGCAGGAGACTGCAACGGCGCTTACCTTTGTAAAGAAACAGGTAAAATAATCTATGAATCAGATTAAGAAGAAGACGATGACGAGTTGAAAACATCTTCAGAAAAAGAGGAGCTTACTCCAGGTTTAAAGGCCTGCTGGAACAGAAAGGTCTTTTAGATAAATGGCATGAGTATGAAAATAATAAAACAGTAGAAGCTCTAAAAGAATGGTGCAAAGAAAATGGAATAGATATTATTGACGAATAAAATTGTTCTTGAAATTGTTTTTTAACCTGTTAGAATATTATATATTTATTCTTAAGGAGTGCTATTATGGAAGAACTATTCATGAACATTTGGGGAGCCGGGCTTATCGCTTTTTTTGGAATTCTTTTCATTCCCATTGGCCTGCCCTTAAAAATGCGGAAAATCAAACGGAATAATCTATACGGATTCAAGATGAAATACACCCTGGAAGACGATGAGATCTGGTACGAAGTAAACGAACTCCTGGGAAGGCAGATGTTTTACCAGGGAATAGCCTACCTCGTAATCTCCATCCCGTTCTTTATCTTTCGCGATGTGATGGTGCAGACTATTGGGGCAGGCGTTTTTATGCTGGTCTTTTTCGTGTGTATTGGGTATTCAATTAAAACCGGTGTAACGCTCATGAATAAAATGGCGGAAGAAAAGGGCCTTAAAAAATAAGGCCCGTAATTTAACCAGCGGGTGAATCTTCTCTTTTATCTATATATATAGACTGAACCTGAAGATCCACCATTATCATCATCCCGATATGCTCCAACCACTATTGTATCGCCGTCACCGGAAGCTGATACGCAATAGCCGAAATTATCATCATCGGCTCCGTCAGAAGCAATGATTTTTGTTTCGTCCCAGCTAGCCCCATTCCATTTATAGATATACGCAGAACCAGCGCCACCAGGAAATAGCCATCCTCCAGGCAATACTGGTTCTCCAACCGCTACAGTATTGCCGTCACCGGAAGTTGATACGCTACTGCCAAAAAGATCACCTACGGCTCCGTCAGAAACATTGATTTTTGTTTCATCCCAGCCAGCCCCATTCCACTTATAGATATACGCAGAACCTGAACCACCATCGCCAGATGCTCCAAGCACTATTGTATCGCCGTCAACGGAAGTTGATACGCTACCGCCAAAATAATCACCAGCGGCTCCGTCAGAAGCAGTGATTTTTGTTTCGTCCCAGCTGGCCCCATTCCACTTATAGATATAGACAGAACCTGAATTATCGCCATTATCATCATCGTACTTTGCTCCAACCACTATTGTATTGCCGTCACCGGAAGTTGATACGCTATGGCCAAAAGAATCACCAGCGGCTCCATCAGAAGCAATGATTTTTGTTTCGTCCCAGCTACCGCCGTTCCACGTATAGATATAGGCAGAACCTGAATCATCACCACTATCATCATCCTGATATGCTCCAACCACTATTGTATTGCCATCAGTGGAAGTTGATATGCTATAGCCAAACCAATCACCAGCGGCTCCGTCAGAAGCAATGATTTTTGTTTCATCCCAGCTAGCCCCATTCCACTTATAGATATAGGCAGAACCTGAAGCATCGCCATTATCATCATCCAGGTATAATCCAACCACCATTGTATTGCCGTCACCGGAAGTTGATACGCTATGGCCAAAAGAATCACCAACGGCTCCGTCAGAAGCAATCAATTTATTTTCCGCAGGAAGAGAAGCTGCATCTACAATAATATTCACGTTACTAACTTGCAGCGGATCAATAGTAACCAGCGCTTCATTCTCGTTACTCCCCACTACAGCTTTAATCGTATGACTGCCTGCTGCCAGGTAGAGTTTTACATATCCGCTTGTGCCAAAAGCACCGCTGCCGGTTATCCCTTTTAACACATTGTCAACATAGACTTCCGCGCCTGCTACCGGACTTCCTGAACTATCAAACACATTCACGCCCAATAC
>JAAENB010001161.1 GCA_024224995.1 bacterium
AATAGTATTGCGATCTGCATCTGGCCTGGAAGTATCCCTCTTCTAAATGTGAGGACTGTTTGAGCGGAGCGAGTTCCGCAGCATTTAGAAGAGGGATGCTTCCAGGCCCGCTCACTTGCACAATTTAGTTTCTTGAGAGCGCAAGAATAGTTAAAATTAATAGCTTGATACGAGTGGCATTTCGTGGTATAATTTAATATTAAATAGTATTAACTCTGGATAATAAAAAAGATATGCTGCGATTATCTCTGATTTTATTTATATCATCTCTGTTATTTTTATCGTTGAGCTCATTGTACGCCCAGGTACAGGAGGATACGGAATCTGCTTTTTTCCTGCTTGAAGAGACAATTCTTGATGTAACCACATCAAGCAAATTCAAAGAAAAAGTTAATGAGACACCATCAACAATGGTTATTATTACGGGTGAAGAAATTGACCGGCGGGGATACGCAGGCATAACAGAACTATTACAGGATCTGCCGGGTTTTGATACTATTATTCCAAACGGCTCTTCATATTCTTATCATTATACCCGGGGAAATCGTACTGAATTGGGAAACAGAACGCTCTTCCTGCTGAACGGCGTAAATATGCAGAACCTGGGGTTTCAAAACATGAACCTCTACCGGAATATACCACTTTCTTCTATTAAAAAGGTGGAAATACTGTACGGGCCTTCTTCCGCTATATATGGTCCTGATGCTTTTACCGGTATTATCAACATAATCACTTATACCCCCTTTGATATGGAAGAATACAGCCAAAAAATATCCGCAGAAGCCGGGGCAGGGTCGTATAAAACCTATTATGGAGAATTTTCTTACACGGGCAGGCTTGAAAACCTGGGTATTTTTATTACAGGAAGATATTTTCAAAGTGATGAGCCCGATTATTCAGACAAACCGGGATTCCTTTCCAATGAGGTGATACAACGGGCGTGGAGACCAATGGCGGACCGCTTTAATAAATATGAAGACCCCTCAAACCTGTACGCGTTTTTTTCCGCCATATATTTTTACGGACTGGAAATAGGGTATAACCGTCTTTATAATGCCTCAGGAAGCGGCCCTGAATATCCACTTGATAAAACCCTGCCGTCACCGCAATGGATACAGTATACAAACCTTGTGTATGCCAGGTACTCAACGGACGTTTTTAATAAACTAACACTTACTACGCTTCTCAGTTACAAGAACGGAGATACACCGCCATCATCGGCCTGGCCAGAGCGCTATGAATATGACGAACCGGCGAATGGGACAATGGACGTGAGTATGGGATACTGGCAATTCTTTAATGAACAGTTTGCCTGTTCACAGGATTTTGTTTTTAAATTGAGCGGAGAGACTTTTATTAGCGGGGGCTTGAGTTTTTCATATAATAATTTTCAAAAGGGATATCAAGTAAACTGGGGAGACTGGGTAGAGGATTATGAAACTTCATACACCAATTATCCGGACTATCCGAGTAATGACGTGAGTGATGCGAACCGCTACAATGTGTATCTTGCGGGCGGTTATGTGCAGCTGAAACAACATTTTTTTAACTCAAAACTTATTATTGTTCCCGGAGTCCGTTATGATTATAACAGTGTGTATGAAAATACGGTGAATCCGCGGATTGGCGCGGTTTATAAAATAATAGATGAGCTTATTTTTAAAGCAAACTTTGGAACAGGGTTTCAATATCCTTCACCAAGAAATCTTTATGGCGAATGGCAGGGGACCACGGTTTCCGAGAACCTGGAACCGGAAAAAATACGGGCTGTTGAAACGGGGTTTTTGTTTATAATCGCGGGATTTCTTTCAACCGAAGTAAGCGGTTTTTATAACGATATCGTAAATACGAATTTCCAGGGAACCAATCTGCCGGAGCGGCGTAATATTGGCGTGGAATATAAATTGGATTGCCATGTGGGCGAAGTCACTTCGTTTATTGGCAACCTGCATATTTATTTTAATTACAGTTTTATTGATCCCCGGTATAAAGAAACAGTCAGTAATTCAACTACGGGCCGTTCAAGCGACCGTGTTGGCGATATTGCCTCCCATAAATTTAACCTTGGAATACGGGCGGAGTTTTTCGACATGGTACGGCTCGGTATAAGAAACAATTTTGTTGGTCCCAGGGAAACGGTTGTTTCAAATCCCATAAAAGAGATTGATCCTTTTTTGATAAGCAATATCTATGTACAGGCCTATATCAAACAGGTAACGGTTTCCTTGCTTATTAATAATCTTTTTAACCTGGATTATTATCACCCTGGAGTTGTGAGCGCCGATGCAGGGGAAGATGTATACGATGGGGGCGGATCAATACAGGAGTCCGGGGGATGGTATTCTTCAAGGCTTCCCCAGCCGGGGAGAAATTTTATGTTAAGCGTAAAGATGAGGCTTTGAAAAATAATTGACACCCGGCGAACAGGCTCTTTTGGGATATTTACAACGACGGACAATTGGGACAGGTTCCCAATCGTCCTTTTTTATAGCGGAAATCGCAGCGGTGTGGAATTTGTTTGGGGACAAATTTGTCCCCAAAGTTTTTTTGAAAATATATCAAACAGCTAAAAAACCACGAATAATGTTCTCAAGTACCGGGGCAAATGGTGCCAATCGTCCATCTTGCGGGCGGCTGATGTCTTCCAGTATTATCTGAAGTATATCATCATCCATAACCTGAAGTTCATCGGGGTTCTCCCCTTGCTGAAAAATCAGGGAAAAAACAAGTACTTTTTAAATATTTGTTGAATTTAAAAACCGGCAATATCAACAAACATCAGCTGCTCACCGGTGTTGCTCGAAGATGAAAAGAACCAAAATTGTTAATTAAAAATATATTAAGATCAGTAACTGTTAAAACTGTTAATTTTCAAAACCCCCGCCGAAATCTCCTTTCCGGCAGGGGCGACCATACCGGAGTATGGGTGTGCTCAATTTCCATGCTATATCTTTCCGTTTAATTGGATCATCATTCTTTATGTGGCTTGTCTTGTCCACTTGACTACCCCTGCTCACATACCACCGTAATGGTATCTGAGCAGGGGATGGGATTCGAACCCACGATCTACCACCCTGTAATCCAAGCTCGACTATAGCAATTAACACAATACTAAACTTAGGGATAATAGTCTAAGTCTAATGCGGTGCGTTTGCCAATTTCGCCACCCCTGCATATTCTGTAATCAAATTCCATATTCGATGTGTAGGGGGCAGGATTCGAACCTGCAATGAGCCGCATTTTTAAAACTAAATCTAAGTTTAAGTTTATCTTCTTATCTAAAAAAAGATAAGAAGCCCTTTGGTACTGATGGTATTGATCCATTAAAACAGCCGCTCTGCCAGTACCGTAATCAATTACTTCTTAAAAATATAATTCAGTATTGTATCACCAAAATCAGACATCTTTGTAAGAGAACTGTTTGCTTCTTCCCTGGCAATCTTTACCGCCCTGGATAATTTTCTAACTTTTTCTAAAAGATCTTCTTTATCTTTTTTAGAGATATTCCCGGAAAACTTGATGGTTGTCCAATATCCCACCACAACATCCTCATTATAAACCTCGGTTTGAGCCGGGTGTTTATCGGTAGCCTCATACTTTACATGAGTCTTGAGTACCTTTTTTGTACTATGAGATTCTTTAGAATCAGACGCGTAGCACAACGAATCATCATTCCATACCCACTTTTCAGCTGGGTCCAATATTGGAAAGGAATTGATAAATGTTTGAATATCATCAAGCTGTTTTTCAAGGAATAACAGGTGCGTAACCGGAACATTTTCAAGAAATGTTTTATCATCAACTATTAAATCTGCCGTTGCTGAACAATTCGCAATGTCCTGAGTTGCTACTATATTAAACATATCCTTCATTACCTGTATCGCTTCATCTATGGCCTGAGGTACGGTAACCTGTACGTATTTAGTTTCATCAGGTTTTCGCTCGCCCTCTTCATCAATAGGTTTATATCGCTTGGATATTCCTTCAAACAAAGTCGACTTATCCAAATTTTGATAAATTTTGGTAAGCAGTTTTTGCTTTCTCGTTTTCTCGCCATTTGCTATGGCAATTACCTGGTTTAATTTTAGTTCTTTCATTGTTATGTTTAACCCCATTTTTTATATTTTTTCATGAAAAAATCATGTGACCGGAGGGATTCGAGAAAGTATTAGGTTTATTTCATTCAACGCCCTGAGCGGTTTATATTATTCTAATATATATTAATTTTGCTGGAAAGGCAAATATATATCGTGAAAAAAGTAAAAAATTAAAATTTTTGTACTGTTTTATTGAACCGCACCCGGCAATGAAACCGTAAAACTGTTTCCACTCTCCGCAAGGCTCTTCACCGTAATAGTGCCCTTAAGTTTTTTTATTATTTCTTTCGTCTTTGACAGGTCAACCGCATCACTGTACTGGGGAGAGAAAATATCCTTGATTTTTTTCTTGTCAATGCTGTCGCCCTGATCGGTAATACTGATTTTAACGAAACCGCCGTCGAGCCAGGCGTTAATATTCACCTCGCCATTTTCCGGGGAACTCATGATCGCGTGCAGTATGAAGTCTGTAATAATTTCTCCAGCCTCTTCCTGCTCAGAGTTCAATATAATACAATCATCCAGAAGGTAGTGCGAGAGAGTTATATTTTTGTCGAGCGCCGTATCTTGTATTTCCGCTTTGATGCGGTCCAGCAGGTCTCTCACATTTACCCCATTTGCGGATTCCGCCTGTTCCGTGCAGGAGTCGCATTTATCAATGGTATTGATTGCCTCGCGGAGGAGCGTGCTGATTTCCTGTTTGTCCATTACCGAGAGCGCCGTAAGATCAACAGAAAAGGCAAAGCCCTCCCTCTGTTCATCGAAGAGTTTGGTTTCTTCTTTGAGTTTATCGCGAAAATTGATAACTTTGTATGTTATAATGGGGTAGCTTATTCCTTTTACTGTGATGGTATCGCCTTTAACGCAATATATTTGGTCCTTAATGAGCGAATATGTTTCGTGTGATATGAGGATAGTATTGGGCTCGGCAGAACTTTCGAGCCGGCTGGCAAGATTAACCTGTCCGCCGATTATAGTATAATCCATCCTTTCATTACTGCCGAAGTTCCCAACAGTGCAAAAGCCCGTGTTAAGCCCCATCCTTACATGGAAGGGCTCGGCCTGGCCGGTCTCAAACCATTTTTTCTGTAACACCGTGAGTCGCTCCCGCATCTCAATCGCCATGGACACGGCAGCCAACGCGTCATTTTCGTGTCCGCGTGATTCGGGATCACCGAAGAAAGCCAGGATGGCGTCCCCGATAAATTTATCGATTGTCCCACCGTGCTTGAGTGCGATATGCGACATCTCGTCGAGATAGTTATTGAGGAGCTCGGTGAGGGACTCTGTTTCCAGCCGTTCCGTAGTCTGGGTGAAATTACGAATATCGGAGAAGAAGACGGTAAGCTTTTTCCGGGAAGAGGTGATCGTAACGTCCTGCTTCCCGGCAAAAATTTGTTCCTTGATCTGCGGAGAGAGATAACGGGAAAGTTTGTCGGAGAGTCCTTGTAATATCCCATTTGACTCATTGAGTTTGCTGAGAGTATCCTGTAATTCCAGGGTTCTGTCTTCAACCCTGGTTTCAAGGTTTTCGGTAAGATCCTTCAAGGTTTTTGCCATCTCGTTGAAGGAGGTAGCAAGTTTGCCAATCTCGTCCCGGGTATTTGTCTTGATATTGATATCGTATTTCCCACCGGATATTTCCCGTGCCGAGTAGATTAATTCTTTAATGGGCCTGGAGAGGTTTTTGGCAATAAATATAATTATGATTAAAGCCAGTGTCGCGCACCCCGCAAAGCTCACCAGGTATCGAATGTTGAGGTTACGGGCGATTTCCTCCTCGTTTGCGGAGAGCGCGGCTTTCCTGGTATCAATTTCGTCGAGATAGGTACCGGTGCCAACCCACATGTTGGTACCGGGAATGCTGAGTGCCGACCCCAGTTTTTTATGGAGTCCTGCACTTTCCGGTTTTGTCCAGTAGTATTGGTGAAATACTTTTTTTTCCCTGGCAACCCTGTCCAGATCCTGAATGATGTAATTTTTTTTATCCGGTGATTGAAGGTTCCAGAGTTTTTTACCTTCGAGCTCCGGTGTTGTTCCATGAATTATGTTGATGCCGGTTTTTTCACGGTAAACAAAAAAATAGCCGTCTGTTCCGAACCGTAAAGGCCGTATCAATTTTCTCGAAAGCTCAATTTTCTGTTTGTTCGACAAACCTTCGAGCATGTTGATGGCGGATATGAGTGTTACCGCAACCTCTGTTGTACTTTTGATTTCGGCCTCATACCTGTCCATAAGCAGGGTCCTGGTATTTTGCGTGACGTAATCGGTGTAGGTTCCGAATGAAACCCAAAAAATGGTATACATGCATACAAAGCATAAGAGCAGGGTGATAGAGATGAATACCACCAGTTTACCGAGGATGCCCAGGTTTCTTATTCGCCTGGTTGCAGCGCGATGCAGTCTTTCTTTCATAACAGGTTTCCTTTTTTTTTAAATATCAACAAGCATTAGCTTCTTCTCATCAACATGAATCAGCATCTCACCTTTATTTCCAACATAAAAAGAAATAATCCCCGTATCATAACCGCTAATGCCGGTATCCAGGGAAGTTTCTTTGCCGTGATCGTCATAGCCGGTCATGGCAATTCCATTGGGCCAGAGAGTACCCGCAACAGCAGCCCTGTTTATATCAATGAGCAGCAGCCTTCCAAAACGGGTTCGAACAATCGCCCGGGAATCGCTAATATAGGCGGTATCAAAATCAAAGGAATCGGGCTCTTCACAGTCCGGAATTGAATCTTTTTCAAACACCGGGTCCGCTTCAATTTCAGTAAGAACAGATCCCGATTCCAGCTCATGGATTTGAATATTCTCGCCGTACTGTGCGCTTGTAACAAAGTGTTTTCCATGGGGAGAAAAGACCGGGTTGTTGAGCGAGAGAACCCGGTCGTCGAATCCGTAATCGCTAAGGGTTATTGTTTTTTCGTTAAGTACGGCTCGATATATAAAACAGCCGTCCTGGCCGCATGCTTCTTCAATTAAAACCGAGCCGTCAATTGAGTTGAGGTGGAGAAAAAAAGTACCGTCTTCGGAATCGATTGGTGAAGAAGCAAGTACCTCTCCGGTTGATCTGTTTAAAACCATAAGCCCAGGTTCTTCGCCCGGAAAAACCGTCCAGAGCCTTGCTTCTCTGTCGAATAAACAGCTCGATCCCTGGTAGGATTCCCATTTATCATGCTCTATTTTCCACTGCTCGTTCCCGCTTTTATTATACAGGGTAACTGCCGTTTCCGATGATACTGAGAAAAGACTTGAATCATTGTTTGAATTTATATATACACTCTCATAAGCGGTACTCTGTCCGGGTAAGGGGAGCGTTGAAATAGTGTTTAATTTTTCATCAAGAAGAACCACTCCCGGATTGTCACGAAGGGGAACAAACCATCCGTAGTTTGTTTTCACCGGAAGGGATAATCTCTTTTCAAATTCATGCTGATATAAAATATCGCAGGCAGCTGTTTCGCCAATGCTGAACTGTTTGCCAATAGAATTCATACTGTTTTTCTCCCTGTAGTCTCATAATAACTCTTTGAGACATACCGGTCAAGCCTAAAAGTTTAATTAAATACCGGCAGACTTAAACGTTTACGGTTGGTCCCGAGTTTCCTGCGACGATTAACCGGTAAAAAGATTTTTTGAATACGTGGTGACTTTCGGCAGGCCCAGTATTTTTTTGTATTTTTTGAAAATTTCATCCCTGTTGCAATAGCTGTTTTCATCCTCATCCCAGGAGTCAAATTTAACATAACATGTTTTAATCGGGGGTACGTCGTTTTTTTTCTTAAAATAGTCCTGTAAGGTGTACTGTTCTCCGGGGATTATTTTAAATTCTTCCAGCTGGTCGTATATTCGAAGGCCCGGGTCCAATAAAAAAAATGACGTCAAATAAGACTCAACCTTAGGCGAAGAGTCTACTATAAATTGGTACTGGTTTTCAATATGTGTGTTTGAGACCAGCGGTAATCCAAGAAGAATATACAGGTGGTTTTCTATGTTATGACGATAAAAGAAATCAATGGCTTTGTCTATTTGAGCAAGTTTCGTATTTTTATGAAACAGGTCCAGAACATATTGATCGTAAAATTCCACTCCCCAGCACCCGCTTTTAATAGGATTGGCCTCCCATTTTGCCGGAATATCTTCTAATATTTCAATATTGGAGTCGACTCGTAACCCAACCAGGTGGAATTTAACCGGGATATTCGTATACCCCCTGTTATACAATATAAGCAATAGTTCATGAAAGATTTCCGGTTTTAAACTGTTGTCATATATTGTAAAATTTAAATAGCCGCACTCCTTAACGTAATAGTCAATATCGTCCGCGATTTTTTCCGGGGAGGCCACCGGCAGGTAATACGCAGACTGGTGCTGGCAGAATAAGCAGCGGTGCCAGTCGCAGCGGTTGTCTTCAAACGTTAATAATACGGAATCATTTAAGGTATATTCTTTGCTGACCAGGTAGCGGTTAATCATTCCGAACTGCTTCGCGTAATAAATACCTGGAGCGAGTTTTTCTTTGAAAAGAGCCGGCAGGAATTCTTCTCCTTTGCCAACACAGATGTGAGTGATTTCGGGGAAATAAAACCGCAAGGACTCATTGTCGACAATATAATGAGCACCGCCGCCGCA
The DNA here is from genome assembly GCA_024224995.1 of bacterium. Next base: position 8,733 of record JAAENB010001161.1, read on the forward strand.
GACGATTTGAATCTCAATTTTTTTGAACGCTAATCGTAAGACCTCAATGAAATTGTTCGTGGCGAGAATATCTTCTAAAATAAAATTTGAAAACAAAATGTAATTATCCACTTTGTTTTCAATTAAGCCAACTTCCACAATGCTGTTTAGTTTAATGGTCTCTATTTTTCTTTGGCTGGGGTCGTCCAGGTGGCTGAACAGGTAGCTGAATAAATATTTTAGTTTTTCGTTTTCGAAATAATATATTTTCATGTTACTCATTCCTGTTAAGTATAAAATAGATGTACCCGTCATTAATTCCCGGGTAAACTGTGGTGTCCACAATGGTATGGCTAACCCTAAACGATGGGGAAAAAAGCTTTTCAATGTCGTCCCGGTTAAAAAACCATTCATCCAGGAAAAAGTAGGGGCAATAGCGGGGCTTCTCAATATCGGGGTCATTATCTTTTTTAAACCATGCGCCGATGACAAAAATGGTTCCAGTTGTGGAAAGAAGTGTAATGTTTTTAATATATTGTTTTCTTTTTTCCGGAGGAATACAGTGAAAACAGCCGCAATCAAATATAATATCATATTGTTTTAATTGATTATTATTAAGATTATTATTGAGATCATTAAAGGAATCCGTAATATCCATGCGAATGAATTCCCTGTTTTTACCGTAAGTCTTTTGACAGAATTCAATAGCCGCGTCGGCAAAGTCAACACCGGTATAGTTAACAAGGGGTTTTGCAATGCTGTCGAAAATTAAAGAATTTCTGCCGTTGCCGCAGCCAATATCAAGAATATTTATTTCATTGCCTGAATAGTCTTTTAAGATATCTTCGATGATCTTGCCGATGTTTTTATCGGGTCCGGGTTTGCTCCAGCCGGGATTATTCTCTTCTAATTTGTAGACATTGCTCCATAAAGGGCGTTTATCCATTGTAAAACTCCTTCTTGTAATCGCGAAATTATTCTAAAAATTCATCCATCAATTCCGGGTCCGCCGTAACCAGGGAAACATAATTATTCTCAAAAAGCAGCGCCGCTTTATTGTCAATTGCCCAATCCTGTTCTTTTGAAGCAGTATACTCACCATGACGAATAACAGCTCGCGCCTTTTTTTTATTAAGCGTATGGGACGATTGCGTTCCTGTTAACGCGCGAGTATCGGCCAGCAAATAATTATCAGGAGACTTTTTCGAAAGATGAAGCCGGGAACGGGTTTCCCGAGACTCCCACAGCTCATTCCAGAGTTCTATTGTTTCTATTAATTGTGTGATAATCGTTTGATGGTGATATGTTTCAGCTTCGTAATCTCCAATAAAAAAGTATGCCAGCTTTGAAATATCCGCGTACGATGGAAATATTTCTTTATAGGATTCAAGGGGCCTGATGTTCTGAATTCCATATGTTTTATTATTATTAATATAATCGCTGAAGCGGGTAAGTCCCAGGTGAAAAACCGCTATAGGAGGCGGTAAGTGAAAAAGCAGCGGTAAAACTAACAGCATCTTTTTGTACTCATCAATTTTTTCACCGGGAAATCCCCAGATGAGATTCCAATAGATGCTGATTCCCGTAATGAAAACGTCCCGTAAGAGTCGAATATTATTCCATGAAGTAATGCCTTTGTTAATTTGCTTTAATAAAGAATTCGACAGGGTTTCAAGACCGGGTTGAATTTCAGTGATATTGGCCTGTTTTAACGCCTTCAGTTTTTTATACGAAAGGTTTGCTTTTTGTTCATAGTAGATTATATACTCAAATTGTTTCCGCGCCAGTTCGGGTAATAGCGTAGTGAAATAATCCTGAGGCATTATAAGGTCGGCCATATGAAGATACTGTGCTCTGTGCGTTTGCAGTTGCTCGATGCCGCTGAGAACCTTTGAAGGAGATTTTTGCCTGAATAGCAAGCGGCTGCTGCTGAAACCGCAAAAACGGCACTGGTTTTTTTCGCCCCACCAGCAGCCGCGGCTGGTTTCAAAACAGATCTTAATGTTTTGAGGATTAAATAAATAAGAAGGAACAAGGCTGTATAATTGTTGAAAATATTGCGTAAAATCATTCTCCGGTAAACTGTCCAGGTCCGGGAAGGGTTTGCCATAGATAATTTGATTTTCCGGGGCAGCGCCGTTTTTTAAATTAATTAAGAGATCGGTGAAAGCAGTTTCGCTTTCGCCGGAGAATATATAGTCAATAATTGTATGATGAGGATCTAATGAAGCGATTCCTTCGGCAAAGGTTCCTTCGCAATTATATCCGCCAAGTAAGGTTGTGGTTTCGGGATTAGCGGTTTTAATCCGTTTGAGAAACGCTATTGCGGCGTTTGTTTGTTCGTAACTTGAAGTGCAGCCAACAATGTTGTATCGCATATCCGCTATTATTCGTGAAACCTGTTCTATCCATTGAAAGGCCTGCTCTTCTATTTTTTTTAGTCCGGAAATACTTAAACGTCCGGCAGGCGGATAAAAATATAAGGGGTTTCCTATTTGCCCTGCTTTTTCAGCGCCAAAAATAGTATTATAATTATAGATATCTTCACGGGGATTATTTGGAATGTTTTCGCCAAAGGCGGCGCGGGCAAAAATACGCTCGCCAATAAACGAGTAGCTCATATTGCAAATCGTATCATAGTCCTCTCCAATGTGTGAAGCAAAGAGAATATTAGCGTAAAATATTTGAACAGAGAAGCCCTTTTCTTTAGCGCAGGCTTCAAGGGTATGAGCCGCCAATGATTGATAATTAACCAGGCTGCCCGGAGGGACAATGAGCAGAACATCGGCAGGCTGCAGCAGTTGTTGAAGCACCCTTTCCAACGGGCTTATATTTTTTTGTATATCATCTTTTGTTTCGTGCATATGGGATATATTAATATTATAATGATATAAAACAAGTAAAAAAAAGAGCATAAACAGGAGTATTTTCACCAGTATTTATTGACTACAATAGGGTTCCTCTGTATATTAAAATAAATAATAAAAATAAATAAAAAAGGAGGACTCAGGTGAAAACTTTTGTTGATTTAACAACTGACATGGTTAAAGAACCTGCATTGGCTACCACGTTTATATCCAAAATTGCTGAAAGCAATTCTGAAGACCTTTCTCACTGGTTCCGGGAAAAAGGATATGACATTCCGGAAGATGAATGTGGTAAATTAATCACTAATAGAGACAGCATCAGGAAAACCGTAGAGGTAGGTGTTTATTAGATTGTTTTAATTTTCATAGCAAATGTGCTGAACTATGGGAGCCTTTTGGCCCCTATTTTTATTAAAATTATTTTATAAAACTAAAGGAGGACTCAAGTGAAAACTTTTGTTGATTTAACAACTGACATGATTAAAGAGCCCACATTAGCCAGCGAATGTTTAGCGAAAATAAATGAAAACGGTTCGGAAGACCTTTCTCACTGGTTCCAGGAAAAAGGATATGACATTCCGGAAGATGAATGTGGTAAATTGATCAATAATAGAGACAGCATCAGGAAAACCGTAGAGGTAGGTGTTTATTAAAATGTGTTGGGGGCATTCCGCCCCCAATATTATTCCATACCAAATTCATCCATCAGTTCCTTATCACCAAAAAAAAGTACGCTAATTATTTCGGGATTATTTTATTCTTTTCAACCCCTTCAATATACCAGACCATATCTTCAACCTCACATTCACCGTATTTAATCCTGAAGTAACCATCGTTACCCCATTTGTTCCCCCAGGAGTTTTTACATAACCAGCCATCCTCATCATAACCGACGCAGATAACCGAATGATAGCCTTCAAATCTTTCCAATTCAAATTTTTCAGTGTATATATTTTGAAAATTGGTACCAATATATAGCCCTTTTTTGTATAGGAAAAAATCGGAACCTATTTTCATCTGGCAAATAATAGGGCTGTGCCTGGAAATTACGGATTTCATCTTTTTCTTCATATCTTCATTGTCGTCATGTATATTAACGATTACTTTGTAGTCAGTAACTGTATAGGCGTGCTCTTCCCAGTTTTCGGGCAGTTCTTTTAAAGGGGGACGGTAATCGGGACTGTATGGATTATACTTGCAGAAAAAAGCGGTTTGAAGGATACCGTTTTTGCTGCAATATTCAAGGGCTTTGTTCTCTCCATCGTGCCACCCGTTTTGGGGCTTGCAGGTGCCTTCCAGGGCATTGGGATTATAAAAAAATAAATGCTGTTCCGAAAGGTCCATCCCTTTTGCCGGGTCAGTGACAGGGAGATTGTTCCGGATATGAAACATTGATTCCATGGCGGCAGTTACGGCAAAAGCGGCGCATGCTTCACAAAATCCCTGGTTTTTTATTTTTGTAACAAAATTTTTCCCATTATAGTTTCGCCAGTCAAATGAGTCCGGGAAATCTTCATATTCATAGACTCTTCTTTTATCAATATGTTCTTTATCAATTAACTTTAAGTCCGTTTTATTTTCGGAAAGAATCTGAAAAAGTTCCTGAAATTTTTGAGGAAATTTTTCGTGATCCATGGGGAAGTTTATTTCATCGCTAGTGTGTTTGCCAAACTCATCTTCATACAATTGATCAATTGAATCAAGGAAAAAACCAAACAGCGCTTCGAAACTCGGTTCCCAGCTCAAATTACCTTTATGTGCTTTATCCAATAAGATATAAAACATTTCTGTAATCTGGTCCAGGTTTTTCATTATTCATAAAAAAACCGGAAATAGAATTTTGTCAAGGACAATTAGAAACCGGCAAATTTTATAAAAGGCTGTGAATTTGCGAGCTAACCAGAAGAGCCGAATCTTCCAGGGCTTTTTCTCTATAAGAATGAATTTTTTGATATTCTTCGTTCGATATCATACTAAGAAAAGCTTTCGCCGAAGGATATTCAACAAGCAGCGCCATATCCCAGCTGCCGCTTTCGCCGATAAAAACACTACCAACCGATCCCATCCACAGGAGTTTCCCGCCCACATCATTTAAAAAGGGAGCAGTATTTTTCATGTATTCGGTGTACAGTTCCCGGGCTTCCGCAACGGTATCGTTGTATTTGAGAAGGTTAATCATAACAACCGGTAAACCGGATGTATCCTGCAGCAGTTCGTTTATTTGTTTTTCAGATGGATGTAGTGTTCCCATTAAATTTACCTCCGGAGTTTTTTAACGCAGATTCTATTTCATCGCGGACAATACCGCCCGCGTTGTTGAATGCTTTCGTGAGTTCTTTCTTCGCGTTAGGAGTATTGAGCCGTCCCAGGGCCCAGGCAGCCATGGCGCGGACTCTGTCGTCCTCATTGTTTGCAAGGGCGCGGACAAGAGAGGGAATATATTTTTCGTCCAGGGAATTTCCCATTGCCCGAGCGATGTTCATCTTCCACCGCCAGATATCGGCGAATGACATATAGAACATATGCGGCCAGATCCTGGATTCAAAATATTTTTTGTCCATTTCCAATAACGCGATTAAATCGAAATCTTTTTCTTTTTTCAAAACCCGCTCATTCATTGTTAGTTCTTGAGATAACCAGGGTTGATTGCGAGGGCAAACGTTCTGGCACCGGTCGCAGCCGTAAACACAAACTCCCATAGGCTCCCGCAGCTCCATTGGCGTAAGCCCCTCACCAAGATATGATAAATAGGAGACGCATTTTTTGGGGTCTATGGAACCATTACCTTTAAGCGCTTTTGTGGGGCAGGACGCGATACAGGCGTTTCTGCACCATGGCGGACACCCGATTTCAACCGTAGGAGCATCGGGCTCAAAGGATTTATTCACGACAATGGCAAAGGGGGTAATCCATGAACTTTTCAGAGCGATGTTATTTGAATAAAACAGGCAATTTTTGCCAAAGGTGCCGAGACCGGCACGCGCGGCCGCCACCCTGTGGGGCAAATTAAAAGGGACTTTTGAGTCAATGCCGTGTTCTCTTAAAAAGTTTCTAAAAGCTTTAATTCTTAAAGCGAGACCGTCTTTGGTAACCCGGTCGTCGTCCAGGTAACACCGTCCGAATTTGCCGGTTAATGATTTCGGAAATGATTCCCGGTAATAGAGATCAACAACAGCAATAATGGATTGCGCGTCATCCAGAATGTTCTTCGGGTCAATGCCGTTCATAAGATTGAGACCCCATTTTTCAATCCATTTGTAATCGGCCTCATGATCTTCCAGGTATTTCTTTTGTTCAAGAAAGGGCTCCGCGGAGGTAAAGCCAATATCATCAAAACCTAATTCTCTTGCTTTTGTGATTATAGCATCTTTCGTTAGCATAAATTATTCCTTATTCATAAGTAATGATTTTAAACTGTTAATGGAGTTTTCAATTGGTGCCTTGCTTTTTGATACCCGCGCCAGCATAATACTCCCTTCTATGAGCGAAAGAATATGGGTAGCCATGGCCTTTGTATCGATTGAAGAAGAAATTTCTTTTTCTTCTTTCGCTTTCACGAGAAAATACTCAAACGTGTCGAGCCATTCCGTAAATATTTGTGATATAATTTTTGTATAGGTTTCATTGGTGTCGCTCATTTCAAGAGCGGTATTGCCGAAAAGGCAGCCGCCCCGGAATTTCTTTCTAACATGCCATGCTTTTATCGCTTCTAAAATATCAAACAGCTGACCCAGGGGAGTGGAGCTTTTAACTCTTTGTTCAATATAGGCATTGTACTGTTTTTTGGCTTCTTTTAATATTTCTATCCCAAGATCGTCTTTACTCTTAAAATGAAAATAAAGATTACCTTTTTTTACCCCTGTTCGCTCAATGAGGTCATTCATGCTGGTATTGGCAAAACCCTGCGTATTAATCAGTGAAATTGCCGTATCAATTACCCTTTTTTTAGTTTCTTCACCCTTGTTCATTGCCATACTCGTTTCCTTTATCGTTCTGTACTGACCGTTCGGTACATTTTTAATGCAGTGATGCAAATATGTCAATTATTATTTTATAAAATGTAATTTCTCGGGAGTGTCAATTTTGAGAACAAATAATGTTTTCTGTCCATATTTTCTCTTGAATTTAATTTTTTTTCAAAAAATACCAAAAAAATCAAATTTTTTTTTAATGAAACGGCCTTCCCATTCGTCCTAATAGTAAGGGGTTAAAAAACAGTTGCAAGGTACAAGTGGCAAAGCGAAAGGCTTTTGGAACGAGCCTTTTCTTTCTTCCCTCTTACCTTGCCCCCTGTACCTTTTACCTGCCCTGGAGGTCTTATGTTCGTAAATACAACAATCAATATCAATATCGAACTTTTGGAAAAAGTGGAAGTTGCTTCAAAGCTGCTGAAAATGTCCCGGAGCAAAGTTATTATCCGTCTCATGGATAGAGTTATGGAGAAAAAGGAGATCCCACTTGAGATGTTTAAGCAGATAAAGTATCAAGGCCGGAATCTTGCCTGTAATTGGAAACATATCCATGTGTACCCGGAAATGCAGGAGTATGAGATGTGGCTCGATTCCCGGAAGATCCTTAAACGGTCTGTTTCCCTAATAGTCGCCATTGCCATAAACGAGTACCTGGACCAGCTGATAGAGGAGCTTTCCGCTGCCGAAAAACCCGGAAATCAGGATAGATATCCTAATCAATATCTCTTTTTGGCGCGGGAATCCGGCGGATTGCAGAAATTCGTCATATATTGGGGTTTTCCGGAAGTGGCTCATCTGGAAGAATACTTTTTATAGGAAAAGATTCAACCCGAAAACCGATTTACTACAAAAAACCGCACCCATCCGGGGAGAGGCAGGAACCTCTATGCCCGGAGCAGGCAGCAGTGACATCCGGGGACATCACTGCTCAGGTTCTTAATCAATTTCTATAGAGTCCACCCAATCGGAAACTTCAAGCAGAGCTTCTTCGCGGCTTGGTTCAAAAAGAAGAAAATGGTCCACGTCTTCAAACGTGACCAATTTTTTTTGTCCCGGCAGTTGATTATAAAAATCATCAATAACTTTCTGCGGTTTAATAACAACATCATCCATGGAAAGCAAAACCAGTGCCGGGGTATTGATTAACCCCTTGCTAATTTGCACAAAGGTCTTAAGAAGCTCACCCTCTCTATAGAGCCGCGCCGTGGCATTGCGGACAGCCAGGTCGTCCTGTTCCATAAATTCCAGTTTTTCCGGATTGCTGGTAAAGTATTCATCTTTCAGCGGGGTGTTTATCCTGGTGAAAAAATGAGTGGCAACCAGGAATTTTTCCTGGCTGTTTAAGTCCACATTCATGTGCATGGCCGGAGCGAAAAGAATAAGACTGTCGACAAAGCAAGGGTGGAGAATGCTGTATCCAAGTATTATCCTGGTGCCGAAACAATTTGCCATTAAGTGGACAGGCAGGTCCGGATTTTCTTTCTCAACAAATTGGACAAATTCGTGGAGGTCGTTGATCCATGTTAAATAGGAGGCAATATCGCCCTTGCTGCCGTTGGAAAGCCCGGAACCTCTTCTGTCCAGGGCGTAGACATTGTAACCCTGCCCGGAAAGATAATCACCGGTATCATTAAACCACTGGCTATGGCTCTGCATACCGGAAAGGTAGATAATTACGGCCCTGGAATCTTCATTGTACCATTTACGGTAATTCAGTTTCACCGTGTTGATTATATCTCTTTTAACAATAAAGCTGTTTGTTTTATAATCAATATCATAAAGATTTGACGCGGTCTCCGAATAGGAGACCGAAAAAACAGCAGCCGTTAACAAGAGGCAAAGAATTACGTATCGTTTCATTTGTTTCATTTAAAAAACTCCTAATAAAATAGTATATAATTATTCAAGCAGGTGACTTACCCTGCCCGGTTATACGCGGTCCCAGAGCTCATTTTTTATGGCCTGGTCGCTGGTGAGAGACACAATTTTAAACTGGCCTTCACGCTGTCCGTTTTGAACTCTCCGTGTTTTGAATTTTTCGTAACTTCCGGAGGGAAGTTTTTCCAGAGACGCTTTGTTCAAACGAAGAGATTTTCTTTTCGCCTCGTATTCGCAATTAATTTTACCCAGGTATTGGTCCACAAGATCAATAAACTCTTTTTCAACGGAATCGTCAGTAGTGCCGTTAAATTCCGCCACCACTTCGTAATAACATTTTTCGGTATTCGCGATTCCCATATAAAAATGGAGAGGGAGTTTAAGCTTTTTCTTGGCCTTTTCAACAGCGGAAGTGAACTGGTTTTCGTAAAGCTTTTCACCGGTAATGTTGGTAACCCCTTTACCTTTTTGTAAAAAAGTAATAAGAGGGGTAGAAAGGTATTTTCCCGTAACGCGGACAATATCGTTCATATTGTAGCGGTAAAGACCGCTGTTGTTGGTAATGAAGATATAATACTCTTTCCCGGTTTCAACTTCGTGAGCCATTTTGAACCGCGTCGAACCGGCTTTTTCGTTGCTGTTCCATTCTTCGATTTCAACAAACTCAAAAAAGTTTTCGTTTATGGTTAATATCCCTTCGCTGGAACCGGGAGATATGGGCAGCGATCCTCTCATCTCCGACGCGAGATAGCCCAGCTCGCGTATTTCGGTTTCAGGATTAAAATAGGGTTTTATTTCCGAGAGGAAGGTGCCGGCGTTTCCCCCAGTCCAGCAGCCCAGGGCAGCGAGATGAGGCCATATTTCTTTTGGGCGCAGCGTGCCGTGTTTGGTATGAAAATGCCGCAAACGCTTCGCTCTTTTGTGATGGGGCTTGAGCAGCGCTTCAACTTTTTGGCGTTCTTCCCCGGACAGGGATAGCCCGGGTTTCAGCGAACCTATGGCGATATCGGAAATAAGATCATTTATCCATTCATTCATCTTCCGGCAAAGCAGCAGTATTGTGCTGGGGTTCGCCGTAGAGATATAGGTAATCCTGCTTTCCCGTAAAGCAAGAAGCAGTATTACATAGTATTTCGTATTATAATCTTCTATGTCCATAACGAAAGAGGGGATAACATATTTATTTTGAACGATTTTTTTAATATTCTTATAGATGTGCCCTGATGTGGAACCAAAAGGAGTACCGTCCGGAGTGTGTCCTTCTGTCGAAGGGCTCACAACGGCCAGCACTTTTCCCGTAATAAACCGTTTTTTACTTTTTCCAAGATGATAGATCCAGATATCTTTTATTAGTTTATGGCCTTCCTTAAGGGTTGAGCTGGTGACCGGTATAAATTTAGGTTTTCCGGTTGTGCCGCTTGTGGTGGCGTATATCACCGGCTTGCCTTTTACCAGAACATCCTCTTCTCCATTGCACATGCGATCCAGGTATGGACTCAGGTCTTCATAGCT
>JAAENB010001162.1 GCA_024224995.1 bacterium
CACGAAGGAATCCAGACCTGTCATAAACCCCTTGAGTACCCTTCGCAGCAACAAGCCCGTAAAGACGTTGCACGCAACGTCTCTAAAACAAAACCCCTGGAACGCACAACCCACCCGGAGATGACTCTTCCCTAAACAGACATCTGCTTTATCTTGCTGTTATTAATCCCCATCTTTATCATCTTAACAACAAACTGCTTATCCTCATCATTCAAATTAGAAACCTCTTCAAACAATCGCAGCAATTCTTTATCGCCAACCAGGGAAACGGAAATATCGTCATCCCCATCGGAAAGAAGATAATCAGCGGAAACATCAAATACAGTCATCAATTTCTTAACAACGTCAATGGACGGTTGAGTATGTCCTTTCTCCAGCCTGTTAACCTGGTTAAGATGGATACCAAGCAAAGCGCCTAATTTTTCCTGGGATAATCTCTTCTCCTTCCTTAAAAGCCTTATTTTTTTGTTTATTTGCATAAAAAGATTCCCTGTTTAACTGTAGACTTGATTTTATCACCTTTTTCGTTTAAAAAAAAGTATTTTTTTAAACGAAAAAAATAAAAAATGCTTGAAATGTACACCCGTGAAGTTAAATTATGTTTAGTTTTAACGACATAAAAAAAGCCCCATCTCCGGCAAGAGATAAGGCTTTTCCCGGACAATCCCAACGGAGAGCCATCTTAAATTCACTCCTTAAGAAAACAACTCTACCCGGAAATTGTCAACCAAAAAACACTTCAAAAGGGAGGGCACCCATGACACAAGAACAAAACAACCTGCCGGTACTAATCCCGGAAACGGCACTTCGGC
>JAAENB010001163.1 GCA_024224995.1 bacterium
GCCGAAGTGCCGTTTCCGGGATTAGTACCGGCAGGTTGTTTTGTTCTTGTGTCATGGGTGCCCTCCCTTTTGAAGTGTTTTTTGGTTGACAATTTCCGGGTAGAGTTGTTTTCTTAAGGAGTGAATTTAAGATGGCTCTCCATTAGGATTGTCCGGGAAAAGCCTTATCTCTTGCCGGAGATGGGCTTTTTTTATGTTAAAACAGAATCAATCTGCCTCATATGCATATAAATATGAGAATAAGGCAGATTCGTCAAGAAAAAAACCTTGATTTTGTATTTTTTTATGATATAATGGATACCTGTAATGACTTTAGGCGAAAAAATCAAGAAGCTTAGAAAAGATCATGATCTTTCTCAAGTGGAGCTTGCGAAAAAGCTTGGTACCCATCAAAGCCATATTGGCAGGTATGAGAAAGATGCTGCTGTTCCTTCTGCTTTAGTGATAAAAAAAATGGCTGCCGAATTTAATGTCTCTGCGGATTATATTCTTTCCGATGGAGATGACGATATTTCCACTTCCCTGGTTGGCGATAATGAACTGCTGCGTTTGTTTGACGAGGTCAGCAATATGACTGAAGAGGATAGGCTGTTTGTTGTTAAGATACTTAAGATGGCTATTAATAACAGCAAGATAAAAGAGATGTCTGTTTAGGGATGAATCCTTTCCGGGTGGGTTGTGCGTTCCAGGGGTTTTGTTTTAGAGACGTTGCGTGCAACGTCTTTACGGGCTTGTTGCTGCGAAGGGTACTCAAGGGGTTTATGACAGGTCTGGATTCCTTCGTGGAATGGGCTCCGGGTGGAGAGCGTTGAAACGGGCGGTTCCGAAACCGATGTGTGTGTAGGGGCGAGGCATGCCTCGCCCCTACACACACCATTTCTACGGTTTTGTTTCTAACGAACTACCGGATCTTTTGTAAAAGGGTTCTCAAAGCCTGCATTTCATAACCGTAAAGACTCAGCTTAAACTGGTCCCGCTTATTGGGGATATCGGAGCGATAACGTTCTTCGCCCGATTCCGGGTCCAGCGGGAGGTTTAATATTATCTCCTTGAGCAATATTTCAAGGGTTTCTCTTTCATCATCGTCCAGGGTCACTGAGCGGAGCCGAAGTGCCGTTTCCGGGATTAGTACCGGCAGGTTGTTTTGTTCTTGTGTCATGGGTGCCCTCCCTTTTGAAGTGTTTTTTGGTTGACAATTTCCGGGTAGAGTTGTTTTCTTAAGGAGTGAATTTAAGATGGCTCTCC
>JAAENB010001164.1 GCA_024224995.1 bacterium
ATTGATATGTCGCTGGCGTAGGAGAAGATGGAGAAGAAGACGATTTCTTTTTTAAAAGTTTGTAGAAAACGCCGGGGATATTTGATTCTTTGTGTTTTTTTAAAAATATATGGGGGGTTTGCAGGGGGGTTTGCTGAAAACCCAATACTTTTTCCCATGACTATGGGCCACAACCGCTCATCGAACGAGAATCGGCAATGTTGGCATTTTTATAGCCTTGATATGGGGGCGGCGTAGGGAAGCGATCATTTTATTTTTTTATAAAATCTTAAAAAATGAGGCTTTTTTCCTATTTTTAAAAAAGGAGGTCATTTTTTTCGATTTCTGTTAAAATCGCCCATGTTTTAGGGTATTTTTAATCAAATTTTTGATGAGCTGGGGAGTTCGCTGATAAAAATAGGGCATTTCTGTCAAAAATTGCACTTTTTTTCGACGAAGCCGAACGGGCTGGAGCGTCCCCAGCCCATACCTTTTTTGCGGGCATAAATTTGGAGTGAATTTGGCCCTTAGTCCTGCCCAATGTTAATTGTGCCGTAGGTTCCTGCCCAATCCTTTTAGAAAAGGAAAAATCGCGTTTTTTTGCAAGTTTTTGAAAAAACCTGTCATTTTTGTTCCAAAAAACGGCGGTTTTTCACTATTTTTTTAAGGTTTTAACATTTTTTAGGTTTTAAAGGATAATTCCCACACAAATTTTTTAAAATTTGCCTTATTTTTAATGATTTTTTTAGGGCCGTTGCAGAAAACCTCGGTGTTATTGTAGTTTTTCGAAAATGGAGGCGTTTTTCTAAGTTTGATGTGGGGGATTCGTAGGGAGCCCTGTAGAAAACTTCGGTGTTCCTCCCCTTTTTTTAGAGGCCTCTAGTCCTGCCCATATGTTTTG
>JAAENB010001165.1 GCA_024224995.1 bacterium
ACCTCCCTCAGCCTCCGGCGGAGCTCATAATCCTCCCACCCGGCCTCACACTTCCCTGCCGAATAACACCTCGCCACAACAACCCCACTGGCGTTCGCCAGCATAGCCCCTTTAAAAACCTCTTTCGGCTCCACCCGCCCCACAACCTGCTGGCCCAGAGCCACAGTATAAACCCCAACCGCATCCCCAGCGGGATCAAGAAAAACCGCCACCAGGCGCTCATCCACACAGTAACCAAGAAACTCAACCAGGAACGAGCACAGCGAAGCCGGGCCGGACAGGTTTGGCAGCTCCGGAAGATCCTTAAACCGGATCTCCATTTCTTTAAGAACAGACAGGTCAACAGAAACATTATTAGCACAATTCATGGGAATACCCTCCGGGGAAATAAATTATGCGGATAGAGCAACAAATACCGCACTAGTGTCACCAATATGTGCGATACACCTCAAAAGTCAAGCAAAATAACGCATAAATTGTGCGCAATCAGGCAAAATTTTACTTTGACAGAAGAAAAGACGAATGCTATTTTAGTGGAATGGCAAATATAAAAGAAAATTTCAAAGAATTAAGAAAGGAGCTGGGCAAGAAGCAGCAGGAAATGGCAGACGAGCTTGGAGTGTCAAAGGAATATATTAGCAAGGTAGAGCGAGGAGTGTTAACCCCGTCGTTCAACCTCATATGCAAGTATAACACAGCCTATAACGTATCAGCCGATTACCTCATCACCGGCCAGGGGCAAAAGTACATACTGCCGGATAATCATATATTAAACACCATCACGGAAGAGCAGCATGAGCTGCTAAACGCGCTAAGCACATTTGAAGAGGAACCGCGCGCCCATTTAATGGCAGCCATCCGGGAGATGATACTGGCGGCAAAGAAAACCGGGAATAAATAAATTCACCATGAAACCAAAAGCAAAAAAACCCACCTCCGCGCCAATAAGCGTATACATCCAGGAAGCGGCGAATTTACACCGGTACAGCCAGGAAGATAAAAAGGAACTCATAAGCAAAGGGCTAAGCGAAGACCTGCTGGAAGACTTACCCAAAAGAACCCGGCAGTTGATAAACGCCGAGTCGGACTGGGCAGCCGAGCAAAAAACCCGGGAAGAAAACCGGGAACGCTGGGCCAAAGAAATACCGGCAGCAAAAGAATTAAGAAATGAATTGCTGCGAAGCTTCAGGTTTGCCTACAGGAACAACCCGGAATTATTAAAAACAGTGAGAGCCATAAAAAAAGGAAACAGTAACTCGGCAATAATCCAGGCCCTCAATGATTTATCAGTAGTGGGAACAAAAACCCCGGGCCCCCTGGAACAAACCGGGTTCAATATGGCAAAACTGGAAGCGGCAGCCCACAAGTCAAAGGAACTGCCGGGAATCCTGGGCGAAGCCAGGGCAAAAGAAGTAAATAAAGCGAGAGTCAGGGAAATACGAGACAGGGCCTATACCCATTTAAAAGAAGCAGTGGACGAGATCAGGAAAACAGGCAGACATGTATTCAAGAATAATGAAGAAAGAAGAAAGCTGTACGCCAATCAATATAGAAAGAAAGTAAACACCCGCTATATCCAAAAAACAGGCAAAAAGAAGAACACAAAATAACGAAATTAGTAAGACAAAGCACCAGGACATTAAGACAAACTACATGAAACCATAAGACAAAGCATATGAAACCATAAGACAAACAGGTCAAACCATAAGACAAAGGTATAGAAACCATAAGACAAGCAATACAAAACCTTAAGACATGCACATAAAACCAGTCCGATATAAGGAAAAAAGAACGCAGGGAGATAAGAAACCCGGAACAAACCGGGTTTCTTCTATATAAAGGCAGTAATTATTCGGAAGCGGAACCGGAAGCAGCATCAGAAACCACATCTTCAGCTTTGGCGGAAGACTTTCTATACCGTTTTTTACGATAATAATCACTTCTGTATCCTTGCAGCCGTTCCCTGGAGGCGGAAAAAACATATTGCCCGTAGTCCCGGATCTCTTCAACAGCTTCTTTAAGATGGGTAAGCGCCTGGTCCCGGATTTTTTTAGCGCCTTTATCTTCGGCTTTATCCGTAGTAGCGTCGGCGAATAAGGCAGCCATCTCTTTACTGAGCATAGCGGCATCGTCCAGTAAAGGCATATCGAATTTTATTTGCTTAAGGGGATCGAGATTTTCTTTCCCAAGCACACTGAGGTCATTTAAATCCTGTATCATATCGGCGTGACCAGTACCGTCTGATATATAATTAACCCGCCCCGTAAGTTTACTATCTTTCCGGTAGGCAAATCGAAGGTCTTTCAATAATTGGTCTCTAAGAGCGTAGGCGTCAGGAGATTTTTCTGCCCAGAGGCGGCCGGCTTCCTGCCGGGTAAAGCGCTGGGCGCTCCAAATAGATTCGGCTTCCCGTAAAGCAGCGGCTCTTTCCAGCAGGTCGTCAACCAGGCCCCAATCCATGCCCCGGCCCGTTAAGGCATCTTTATCTGCCTGGACCCATTTAAACAGGTTTTCCGCTTCCTGGATGTAAACGTCAAAAGGCATGTTGGCAGATTGAAGCACGTCTTCAGGAATAGCCTGGATTACAGGTGATAAAATATCAATATTTATACCGGAAGAGGAATAGAAGCAGCACCCACGGCACCTTTCAACAAGCAACAAAAAGAAAAAAAAATTTCAGTCCGATAATCATAGCGGAAGCGCATTAATCCGCGCAGGAGCAAAAACCGGAAGAATAATTATCAGCAATTAATTAATGGATCTATTGATAAAAAGGACAATAAAATTTCCCCGGAAATCCTACGCCCACTCCCTCAGCCTCCGCGCCTTTTCCGTTATCCCCGGAGAATTTAATAAATTAATTTGACACCCAGCCTAAAATTGTGTATATTTAGAAGATATTTACAGTCTGAGAGGTCGGGAAAGTAGGAATCTTTTTGGCATTACTTAGCGGTGATCCTTCAACCTATCAACTTTCATTATTACTTACTTCCGCAATTATTATGACTAATAACTTTAATATGACTATTGGTTTTGGTCCGGCAATAAGTGGAACAGCTGGGGTTGGTTTAGGAGTGGTACCTATAGAAATGGTATCAACATTTCAGGAAACAAAGGTTTGGGGTGAAGACGCTATTGCAAATTTAGAAGAAAAGTATAAGGTTAAAGGAAAGTAAAATGAATGAGGCTTCTACACAATTAATTCATCCGGTATTTCTTATATTTGGAATCATGTTTTTGCTTCTTGTACTTTTTGTTGTTATACTGATTATGGGGATTAAAATTGGTTCTAAAAACCGACAAGAACTATTAAAAAAAATGACTGGTCCTATATTCTATACTGGTCTTGTTCTTGGAGGTAAAATTGAAGGAAGACGTTACTATATTATCCCATTTAAATTATTAATCAGCAGTGACAATGTTCTGGTAAAAAATGTACTGATTAAGATAAAAGAAATAAAAAAAATGGAGATAAAAAGTGATCTTTTGCGTAGAGCACTTTTTATTGAATATTCTATAAACGGTATCTCTCAGCCAATAATGATACTACAAGCGGAAGAAGTTAAACTGATTAGAAATTTAATTGAAAGGAATAGGCCAAAAAATAGTGATTAATCTTGTGACCGGATTCCTGAAAGAAAATTTTCTGAGACCCAAAGGACGGCATGAGCCCCTCTTGCCCCTCTACAAGGCCACAAAGACGGAATATTGATGCAATATATTGAAGAAGTATTACTTAATTTCTTATTCAGCTTTTTATCAAAGGAATGAACAATAATACCTCGAACTTTGTTGTACGCCACAAGAAGGGAATCAACAAAATCAAGATTAGAGGAGGAAAAAATCCGACAAGCCTCTTTTAAAACATCCGAATCTTTAGTAGAAATATTTGGATAATCAATAAGGTTGATAATACCATCACTGATAAGCTATGCTTCAAATTCCTCTTCCCTCCTTTCTTTCGCCTCCTCTTCCTTTCTTCTCTTCTCACTTCTTTTTCTTCTATTGATAACTATTAACACTATCGTAGGAAAAATAATTAAATGAGCTGCCGGGAATGGAGCCTGGAATATAAATAATCGGAATGGAACAGATATTATTTCTATTGGTATAGTTATAGATTCCTTATTCGTTGGTGGATATCTAAACGTTATCTCTTTATAAATGGTCGGAAAGAAGCCGTTCTCTGCAAAATACCTGTTTCCTCCGGAGTCAATAACATTGGACTTAAATTTATCAATTTTCTCCAGCCTCTTTTTGTCTACTATTTTCTCTGTATATAATTCCCCTTCGGAAGTATAAACCACTTTGTAATAGGCGTGACTTGTTTTTACATAGAGGTTGTTATTCTCTCCTGTTTTGAATTCGAATACACCCTTGGTAGAAACACGAGTCCCTTTTAGATGTTTTCCTGTGCTTGAATATACCTGTACCCTGCCATACGATGTTGCGCAGTAAATTCGATCCTGCTTATCAATTGCAATTGCATCTATCCATCCAGGAGGCAGTTCAATATTATTTTCTTTAATATATTCATTATACAGTCCACCGGAAATTAAAAAGGAGCCGAGCCAGTTAAAGGCCCCGAAAAGAACAATGGCAATTAATATAATTCTTAAGATTATTGTTGACATATTATTTAATCCTGTATTTTGAATACCATAATGGACTTCTGTTTACAGAAATCAATTACTAATTGAAATAACTCTATTTACCTCCTCAAGATTTCTTATTTTTTCTTATTTTTTTCAATATATTCTCTAATTGTTTTATATTTTCTATATTCTTTCATCGTATGTTCAAAAAGCCAGGGGACAACATGTATAATTTTTACTTTTTCCCAATAAGATTTAGCATTTTTTATATTATCCGAATGATCCGGATAAAATTTAAGA
>JAAENB010001166.1 GCA_024224995.1 bacterium
GATAGTATTGCGAGCTGCATCTGGCCTGGAAGTATGAGCTCTTTGGGTTGTGAGGACTGTTTGAGCGGAGCGAGTTCCGCAGCAATCCAAAGAGCTCATGCTTCCAGGCCCGCTCACAAGCAAAATTAAGTTTCTTGAGAGGGGATTATCAAATGAAAATCAGTACAATCGGAAAAAGGCCGGTCCTGCGGAGCATTGCGTGTGCTGTTATTTTACCGGTCTTATTTACGATCTTCTTTACGATCTTCTTTGCGAAAATATCTTATTCCGAACCGGTTTCCCTGTCCCTGCCTGAGGCTATGTACCTTGCCCTTAAGGAAAACAAGATTATCAATTATTATTATATCGATAAAAAGATCAATCATAAGGCTATTGACCATAACAAGGCTATGTATATACCCTATCTTAGCATAGTGGGTTCGTGGGAACGGACCAACCAGGACGGAACAGTGCTGGGCAGTTACGACCGGATAGACCAGAGCAGCTACACGCTCTCGCTCTCCCAGAAAAATCCTCTTGGCGGCACAGCGTCGGTAAATTTCTCAAACAATAAAAATGACTACAGTGTCAATTCAACCAATTACCAACTAAAACACTTTACCTCCAGTCTCTCTCTCAAATATGAGCAGCCCATATTAAAGGGCTTTGGAAAAAGCATTACCAATATTGAAGTGGAAAAGGCAAAAATCAATAAAAGCATGGCCATGCAAAAATTTGAAGATATCCGGTCTGCCGTGTTGTTTGCTGTTTTTACGAATTACCTGACCCTGTTCAGCACAAACGAACAATTACGGCTAAAACAAGAAATCAAATCCCATTCCCAAAAGATCTATGATATTATTAAGGTAAAAGTTGATCTGCGCAAGCTCCCCATAACAGACCTCATCAAAATGAAAACAACCCTGCTCTCCCAGGAAAAAACCATTCTTGAGCTTGAAACGACCAGGAAGAAAAATGAAAAAGAGCTGCTCCTTTCACTGTACAGTGACTCCCCCGCGCGGATATATGGACGGGTTATTCCTTCAACCCCCGTTAATAATTATATCACACTGCCTATTGAACAAAACACAGAAAAGACCATCCGTAAGATTGAGACAATGGATATTGATCTTATCCGGTACCAGCACGAGCTGAAATCATATAAACAAGACCTTATTCAGGCGAAAAATGAACTCTACCCGGAGCTGAACCTGTCAGTAGAGCTTGGCATGGACGGGT
Source organism: bacterium (assembly GCA_024224995.1). Next base: position 1,219 of record JAAENB010001166.1, read on the forward strand.
ACAGCGCTAACAATGAACTTGATTCGATCAAGCGCGTCACCTCGGACAATCACCGGGTACAGGTCGCGGGAACGCTCACCTTTCCCGTTTCCGGCAAGGCTGCCGCAAGCAAGCTGGCTCAAACCGAAGGCAGGATCAAGCAGGCCCGCATTACCATTGCCAATCACCGCAGCCTGCTCCGGAAGAAAATCCTTGATCTTACGGAAGATATTGCGGCAATTAAAAAAAAGCTGGACTTATGCGAAAAAATAGTATCAAGTTCTAAGGAAAACCTTGAGAATGAAACGGAGCGTCTTGTTCGAGAAAAAAGCACGGTAATAAATCTTCTTATTTACCAGAACGATTTCATCAATGCCGAACTCGACCTGCTGCAAACTAAAATCGAGCTCTTAAACAAAACAGGAACGTTTTACCTGTACCGCCGAGAAATGGAACAGTTCGCAGCACAGTTTAAATAGCCTGTGAAAGCAGAAAGAATAACGAAATTCGACAATTGAGCGAGACCACTTCAAGGGCGTGAAACAAGAATATTTTCACTCCCCGGAGGAGCAGGTACTCATTTACCGGATGAAGTTTTTGTTGAGGGTTTTCCGAAAATTAAATTATTTTTAAACAAGCAGGATTATGAAACTTACGGACCGATCATCATTTATTAAAAAAGTCTCTTTTTTGGGCGGATTCTCAGACGGGGAAATTGACGGGCTGCTGGAAAAGGCGGAGCTGAAAACCCTGGGAATGGGGGAATTGCTGTATGACTCCGATGACCAGGGAGATATTTTTTATATTGTTTATAAAGGAAAAATCCGGATCTTTCAAAAGACCGATGACGGGGAAGAGATCAACCTGGGCCTTAAAAAAAGAGGGGAGCATTTTGGAGAGGCTTCGATTATTTCGGGCCGGCCCAGAGACGCGGCAGCCAGGGCGGCGGAAGAGAGCCGGGTTATTGCCATTCCCGGAGAAATATTTCATTCCCTGATATTTTCACGCCTTGAACTGCGGGAATACTTCGATACCGCAACCAGGCAGTGGGACCTGCTGCGGTTTTTCAAATCGCGGTCCGTGCTTTCGGCAGCGCCCTTAAAAGAGCTGGAAGAATTCAGCCGGGGATGCAGCCCGGAGTTTCACCGGAAAGGGGCTGTGATTTTCCGCCAGGGAGCGGAGCCGGAAAAATTATACTGCGTAGAGCAGGGAAAGATCAAAGTTGTCCGGTGGGAAAACGGGAAAGAGGAAATTATAAATTTTCTCAAAGAAGGGGATATCTTTGGAGAAAAAGCCCTGTATGAGAATTCAAAACGCCATGCCGATGTTGTCTGCCTGAACGACTGTAGTCTGCTTGCTGTTTCCAAAGAGACCGTTAACACTGTTATTAAAAAATCAAAAAAAATAAATGAGATTTTAGAAAAACAGCTTCAGGAATATACGGCCGGTTCGCCGGAGACTCCTTATGAAGATTTAATCGCCCAGGAACTTGCAGCCGATGCCCGGGCCGTACCCGGAGAAAAAGCCGATTCCGCAAAACGCCGGGGGCGTAAAAAAAGCGGGGAAAAAGCTAAAGAAAAGCCGGGTCTGCGGAACCGGCTCTCTACATATTTTCATCAGAATATCCGGTTTCCTTTTATTAAACAACACGATGAAATGTCATGCGGAATTACCTGCCTCATGATCATATCCCGGTATTACGGCAAGAGCTTCGCGTCGAGCCGCCTGCACGAGCTGGCCCATGTAGACCTGAGAGGTTCTTCAATCGCCCGCCTCGCCTCTGCTGCGGAACAGCTTGGTTTTTTAACCAAAGGAATGAAACTCAATTTCGATTCCCTGCTTTCAGTTACCCTGCCCTGCATTGTACACTGGCAGGGCCGCCATTTTGTTGTTGTTTATAAAGCCACAACCCGCTATGTATGGGTTTCCGATCCGGCAATTGGCCTCAGGCGGTATACAAGAGACTTTTTTGAAAAAAACTGGACCGGGATTGCCCTGCTCCTGGATCCCACCCCGCGCTTTGATGACCAGGATGAAGAGCGGTCTTCATTCAGGAACTTTTTCCAGTTTGTAGCTCCGTATAAGGTGATCCTGTTTGAGATATTTATCGCGTCCCTGCTGTTGAATATATTTGGCCTGGCCAGTCCTATCTTTACCCAGAATATTGTAGACAAGGTTCTGGCGCATCATAATATTTCCATGCTGAATATTATGCTTGTTGGCATGCTCCTGGTGATTGTTTTCCGTGTACTTACCATGCTGGTGCGGCAGTACCTCATTATCCACACGGCAATGAAAATTGACCTGAGAATGCTGGTGAGCTTTTTCCGGCATATGCTTGCCCTGCCCCTGGGTTACTTTAAAGTTCGAAAGATTGGTGATTTTATTACCCGTTTTGGGGAAAACCTGAACATCCGGCGTTTTCTAACCAATACTGCCATGACCATGATCCTTGATACCCTGCTCATAGTGGTATACCTTTCATTGATGTTTTATTATAACGTAAAACTTACGGGTCTGGCCCTTTTGTTTATTCCCTTTTTCGTTATTCTGACCCTGGTTTTTACCCCAATACTAAAACGCTTGAATATCGATTCTTTTGCCGCGCGCGTGGAATCGGAATCTCATCTTATTGAATCGATCAATGCCATTGATACGGTGAAGACCATGAGTATGGAATTTTCCACCCGGTGGAAATGGGAAGATAAATTTTTAAAAGCCTTAAATATCGATTATAAACTGAATACTACTGCCATGTATTTTAACGGGATTGGCGACCTCGTTGGCGCGCTCAGTTCCACGATCATTCTCTGGTATGGAGCGCACCAGGTAATGGACGGGAACCTCAGCGTGGGGCAGCTCATGGCATTCATGTCTCTCCTGGGCAGTGTGATGTCTCCGATCAACCGGCTCATCACTGTATGGGATGATATCCAGCAGACCCTCATCTCCATTGACCGGATCAATGACGTGCTCACCTCAAAACCGGAGCTGCCCATGTCCGGAGAAGAATCGTCGGGGCTTGTTCTGAAAGACCCGAAAGGCGGAGTTCTCCTGGAAGATGTCTACTTTCGTTACGGCGGTGACGATGATCCGTATATCCTTTCAAAGATCAACTGCCATATTGAGCCGGGACAAACCGTTGCCATTGTGGGAAGAAGCGGTTCCGGAAAAACAACCCTGGTAAAATTGATTGCCAGGCTCTATAACACAACAGAAGGCCGGGTAAAGATTGATGGTGTTGACATTAAGAATATCAACCTTATTAATCTTCGAAGTATTGTGGGCTTTGTCCTTCAGGATAGTTTTGTTTTCAATACCACGATCCGGGAAAATATTTCCATGGGCGACGCGGACGAAACCATGAAAAAAGTAATTGAATCTGCCGAGCTTGCGAATGCCCACGAATTTATTTCCACCATGCCGCTTGGCTATGAAACCAGGATTGGTGAAAGCGGCTTACAGCTTTCCGGGGGCCAGCGCCAGCGGATTGCCATTGCCCGGGTTCTGTATCAGAATCCCCGGATACTTATTTTCGACGAAGCGACCAGCTCCCTGGATACGGAATCGGAACAGGCGATTCAGCAAAACATGAAAACCATTTTTAAAGACAAAACCGCTATTATTATTTCCCACCGGCTGAGTACGGTACGGAACGCGGATGTAATTCTCGTTCTCGACAAAGGAGAGGTCGTGGAACAGGGGACGCATAAAGAACTGATGAAGCAAAAAGGGCTGTATTATTATTTAAACCAGCAGCAGCTTAATTTGTAACGGGGTGCGAGTAGAGTATGAAAAACAAATTAACGAAAAAAATTAAACAGGTAATTACCGGCAGCGAGGAAGAGAACGAGCAGGCAGTCGTTGACCTGACGCTTCCGCCGGTGGATTCCCCATCGGAAAATTTCCTGGTTATAGAATACCTGCGGCAGATGCCGGCTGTTGTTTCGCGGGGAGTGCTGTATCTTATTATGCTCACGATTGCTGTTGGAATAGCATACTCCCTGTTAAGTGAAATTGATGTTGTTGTTGAAGCCCGGTCTGTTGCCCGTCCGGCATCGCATAAAATAAAAGTCTATTCCGACAGTACCGGTCATATTGAAAAAGTGTATATCCGCGAGGGCCAGGAAGTTTCGGAAAAAGACCCGCTTTTTTTAATCCGCTCCAAAGAGGCTCTTATGTACAGCTCCAATGTACAGGTGAGCAAACTTCAGCTGGAAAAGAATACTATCGAATTAAAATCGATCCAGTCCGACCTGGGCTACTGGAAAAAACAGGCGGCGAACCTGATGCAGGAATTCAAGGATACCAAAGTCCTGTATCAGAAACGCCTCACTTCAATTACCGAATATAATGATATTAAAAGCAGGCTGGAATACGCGCGCACGGAAATAAAAAAACTCTATTCCCAGCAAAAGATAAAGAAAAACGAAAACCTCATCATTCGCCAGGAAATGAAAAAAAACAAAAAAATGCTCTCTTCGGGAAGGAACGCTTCAGGCGAGTCCGTGGATGAGAAAAAAAAGAACACCGACGATGCCGGTGAGAATAAAGATGAAGAGAAAAAACTCTACGCGGGAATTCGCGGAATTATTTCCGAACTCCACTTCCGGAACCCGGGGGAATACGTTCGGGAATCGACCCTGCTCTGTACGATTATCCCTTCCGACAGCCCGCTCTATATGGATACGATTGTAATGAATAGAGATATCGGTTTTATTGAAGAAAAAATGGAAATCAAGCTAAAATTTGACGCCTTTCCTTATGTGGACTACGGCACTCTTAGGGGTACTGTTTCTTCGATCTCGCCTTCGGCTGTGGAAGATAAAAACCTGGGATTTGTTTATCATATTAATGGAAAACTTTCGAAAACCTTTTTTGAGATTAAGGGAAAAAAGTATTATATCAAACCGGGAATGACTGCTACTGCCGAACTGATCACTGAAAAAAAGAGCATTTTCTCTATTCTGTTTAATAAATTCAAATTCGACAAGTAATTCAACCTCTGACTGGTTGTGATCCTCTTTTTTTACAAAAAAAGCTGACTCTCCGGCCGGTTTGTGGACACTCAGACTACAGATAAATAACAAAAAAAATATAAACAATAAAATATTTTTTGTTGACTTTGAGCCTCAATGATTTCATATGGTTATTACTTAAGTATAAGATCTTCGAGATTATCCCTTACAGTGTTTTTTTAATCCCACTGTTGACACCGGTCTTATAATTAAGTTTAAAATGCCGATAGATTTTTTCATAGACCTTCCCTCCTAAGACACACAGTGTCTTGGGCAGGCGGCCATTTGGCCGCCTGCATTGGGGGATGTTTTTTTCCTCTTAACGTCTCTTTGTTCCAGCAAAAAACTCTTGACTCATTCTTCTTCGCCGTTAATTCTGATTACGTTCTTATGAAAAAAACGATAATAAAAACTGTTATTATACTATTGGTAATCACGGGGATCCTCTATACCGGGAGAACGATTGGGATTATTCCGGGTTTTTCAGATGAAGCAGTTGAAAAGAAAATAAAAGTTAGCATGCTGCTTAAATCAATACAGCAATCAATAGAACAATATAACCTTCAGTATGGCAGATATCCGACTACCGAAGAAGGCTTTGCGGAACTTATAAAAGAAGGGTATCTATTGAAGCAGCCGGTTGATCCCTGGGGAAATCAATTAAAATATTATAGTCCGCCGGTTTTCAACTCAAAAAAAAGATATGACATTATATCTTTCGGTGCTGATGGTAAATCCGGCGGGAACGGTATAAATACGGATATCAGCGTTTGGAACTTTTAATTTTCGCGATCATTCCTTTAAAAACCGCTACCTGGTCAAAGGTATCGGGGATTTTATTTTCCAATATATGACTATCGACAAATTGTTTTAACTCGGCACTAATTGGTTTCGTCGTTGTATTTTGATACGTAAAGTAACCAAGAAAACCTCCCGACTCTTGATAACCAACCGTTCGATCTTTCACACTTTTATTATAATCTTTTCTCCCCAATTCTATCGCTTGCATGGCTTTTTGTTTAGTATCCGCGTCATGTATGGCATATTTCAGCCAGGAGAGTGCCCGCCACCATGCTGCTGTTCTAAGCCCTGCATATGAAGCTGCGGCCTCGGTAAAAATTCTTGCCGGATCACTGGCTTTATCTCCATTGATTAATGGCGCATCTTTATAGTATTGTATCCCCCGTTTTATTATGCCCGTATGACGATTTTCATCAGATAACATTTCCAAATACGCGTGGACTGACTCATGATAGAGTGTTCCAATACTTGAACTATATTGTGCCATATGTCTTACATAATCATTCTTACCGGGAATCTCACCCGCATCCTCAAGAGTTTCTTTTGTTAACTCAAGGTATTCGAGATTCAGATTAGCCCCATCCCCTGTTCCATACAGGACATAATATTCTTTTTTTACAGCACGTAAAAACTTTACCGGAAGACCATTCGATGCCACCTGTTTAACAAATGCCGCATATTTCTTTTTCGCTGATTTTGAAAAATTGTCTGTTGTTGGCCGTCTCTGTATTGAGCCTGATTTGGCCTGGCTTCCTTTTTGCTGCAAAACATGAGTCAACTCATGCCCCAGGAGCTTTTTGCCTTCTCTCGTCTCCGGTTTATAATTCCTCGCCGCGAATACTATATCATGTCCCGCTGTAAAGGCTTCGGCATTAATAGACCGGGCCAGTTTATCCGCCTTATTCCCGCTGTGTATCCGCACATCTCCAAAATAGGCGTTCATCCGCGACTCATATCCCTCGCGAATCTCCCTGTTCAGGGTGGAGCCGGTTCCCTTTATGCTGTTCAGCCCGGATTCAAACCCGGCAGGAACGTCCATCCCGCCGGAAGATCCCTTTGCCTGTACAATGGACTCATCATTCTGTTTGGACTGAACCTGCGCGTCGGTCATGTTCACGACTTTCTCCGCTACCCTGTCTGCCTCCTGTTCATATACATCATTTGGACTACCTACAGTCAGTTTCGCCTGGATAGCGCTCTTAAATAACTTTGAAAATTCCTGGTTGCCAATGGCACTTTGCAGGGACGGCGCTCCTGCGACGGATGTTCCTTTTGCTGCTTTATAACTTCTCTTACGCTGTATCTTTGCGTCTTTTTTCTCTGTAGTAAATTTCTCGTTTGCCATATCCCTTCTCCCCAAAATGGTAATATAGTGTCAAGAAACACAATTGCGAAAAATTTGTCAATTTTGATTTAATTAAATTAATGAAGTGGTAGAAAAAATTTGAGGCAGGGATCGCGTCAACAGCTTACATTGCCGAAACAATCCCTGCCAAAATTCTATATTATAGGAGAGAGCTATTTGTAAGAATAATCTTACATTAAAATAATTTTGTTTAAAATTGCTTTAATCTAAGATTATACTTTTTGTTTTTCCCGCACCTGCCTTATGGGGTTAGGGAGTCTCCGGCGACTCCCCAACCCCATAAAGCAGGTACGATATTTACTTCATCTATCAACATATATCCTGTTGTTATTTGTAATGTACAGCCTTTTTCCCCCGGCGTCAAGCTCAGGGGAATGAACGCTACTTGTAGAGCAATGAACAACAGTATTTTTTTTCCTATAACAAAATAAGGGGCAAAAAGTGCTCCTGCGTTTTACCGCAAGAGCACTCCCTGCCAAAATTAATATTATAGGAGAGAGTCTGCAAAATTATAAGATTTAATTAAATTGGAATGTGAGCTCCCGTACTTCCAGGTAAAAAGAGCCCACATTCCCGAGCCTAACAAATCCTGTAAAAGATTAAACAAGTAATACTTGTTATACCTATTTATAATGCACGTTTCGTGCCATCGTTCGATTTTTTTATTATTTTTTTATTTTTTGAATATTTTCATACAAAACACCGCATATGTATACAATTATCGGTGTTTATTCAATGGCGTTTCTATACCGGCAATAAAAGAAAAACTCAGGGTGATATGCGATCAGACAGATTCTTCTTTTTGTCCCGGGTAAATGATTTCCAACGGAGCTTACTGTCAGATTCTGACAGCAGGTGTCAATTTCTGACAGTACGCTCTCAAAAAACTCTTTTTAAATAGGGCTGGTTCCCGGGAAGAGAGACGTTGCATGCAACGTCTCTCAGAACCAGACCCTTGCCGGAGCATCTTCGGAAACAGACCCCGGTATCACCACAGTTTCTGACCTATTTTTCCCGGCCATCCGGTCC
>JAAENB010001167.1 GCA_024224995.1 bacterium
GATAGTATTGCGAGCTGCATCTGGCCTGGAAGTATGAGCTCTTTGGGTTGTGAGGACTGTTTGAGCGGAGCGAGTTCCGCAGCAATCCAAAGAGCTCATGCTTCCAGGCCCGCTCACAAGCAAAATTAAGTTTCTTGAGAGAGAGAGAGATAAATACAAGCTAAATGACAACACTATTTGATATATTCATATTCTTATTCGGCGCCATATGGGGAAGTTTTTTTTATACCCTGGCCTTACGCTACGCGAACGGTTCAATGAAAGAGGATCCCAAAAAAGCGCTCTTTTCATCATCACAGTGCCCGGACTGCGGCAAGAGGATCAATCCAATATTCCTCTTTCCTGTTCTTGGTTTTTTTTTCACCCGGGGAAGATGCGGCAGCTGCCGAAGTCAAATATCGGCCTATTATCCGGCGGCAGAGATGATCTATGGAGTAATACTGCTGGCACTGGTACGGAATAATCCCACGCCCCTGACCAATTTGTCGACTCCCATGATCCTGTATATCTTTTCGAGCTTTCTCCTGGTTGGCCTTGCCCTGTCAATCGCGGTTATTGATATAAAGACCTTTACAATACCCAATTCATTGATCCTGGTCTTTCTACTTCTTTCAATATATCCAATAATCGTTGACTATTCTTTCATGAACAACCTCTACGGATTTCTTTTCATGTCGATATTTTTCATCCTGGGTCTGCTTATTTTTCCCGGCGGCATTGGCGGCGGGGACGCAACATTTGCCGCGGCAATCGGCCTTCTGGTAGGCCTGGAGTTTTCCATTGTAGTGCTGGAATCGGCACTCATCACCGGATCATTTTCCGGAATCACATACGCCCTGGTTACCCGGAAAGGACTAAAAATAAAATTCCCTTTTGGCCCCTTCCTGGCACTGGGACTTTTAATAACCCTATTATACGGCAGGGAACTTGTTTTGCTCTACAGTGAATGGTTTTTGAATTAACCCCCGCTATTAAAAAAAATTCAAAAAAACCTTAAAAAACAGCAAAAAAACTGCCTCAGCACTTGACGATCCCTTTTTTTATGAGTATATTAGTTGGATTTTCACAAAACAAAAGTGATAAATCAAAAAAAGAAGCGAACGGAGACTAAAGTGTTAGATAATACCGGGGAACGGTATAGGCGAACAGGTCTGCACCTGCGACCGCATAACAACTAACGAGGCCATTCGTAAGAAACAGGATCAAGGGACAGGGGAAGAGCAATCTTTCCATGCACCTTGCTCCTTGACCCTGAATATCAAACTACTAGCAGGAGGAAGCTAAGATGGAACAAAGAAGCAGAATACAACGATTACAGGAAGAGATTAGAAGAAAGGAAAAACGAGCTATGGACGCGAAAGACAAAGGTATGAACAGTACCTATCGCAACTACCTGATGGATCTCGCGATCTTGAGAACTCAAATGCAGAAGCTGTTAACGAATTCAAGCAGAGCGCAATTCTAAATGGTGAGTCGACAAACCAGGTAAGTACCGACTGCAACCGCATTGAACCGGAAGCTGGGGCCCCGCTTCGGTTAAGCGAGACAGGAACAAGGTACAAGACAGGTAAAAGGAACAAGGCGCAAGGGACAAGCGCTTCAACACGAAACAAAAGTCCCGCCAAAAGCAACTGCCCCTATGGCAAAAAACCTCGAACCTTAAACTTTTTTATTATTATAATACTTCTTTAATCCCCTTCCCTTCAGGGTTTTCAATCACCCCTTTGTCGGTAATAATCGCGGTAATATTTTTCGCCGGAGTAACATCAAAAGCCGGGTTCCGGACACTGATTCCTTCAGGAGCGATCTGTTCCGACTTAATATAAACAACCTCATCAATACTCCGCTCTTCAATAACAATCTCCGCGCCAGTGGCGGTTTCGGGATCAAGGGTTGAAATTGGAGCTGCCACGTAAAAGGGTATGTTATGCTCTTTCGCCACAACCGAATGAGTATAGGTTCCTATTTTATTTGCCGCGTCTCCGTTTGCCGCGATACGGTCGGCGCCCACAATAATCTTTTTAATGATTCCCAGCTGCATAAAATGACCGGCCATATTATCCGTAATAAGGGTTACGGGGATATTGTCTTTATACAATTCCCATGCCGTAAGCCGCGCTCCCTGTAAATAAGGTCTTGTTTCACAGGCAAAAACCTCTATCTTTTTTCCTTCCTCTATGGCAGCCCGAATAACTCCCAGGGCTGTGCCGTATCCGCCCGTAGCAAGGGCTCCCGCGTTGCAATGGGTCATAACAACATCTCCGTCTTCCAGGAACTTGCTGCCGTTCTGTCCCATGAGCTTATTCGATTCAATATCTTCTCTAAATATGGAAACAGCTTCTTTTTCCGTTGCTTCAATTATTGCCGGGATCGTATCCAGGGGTTCCAATAATTTTTTCATGCGGTTGATGGTCCAGAAAAGGTTCACCGCTGTTGGCCGGGTAGCCGCGAAAATATCAAAGATCCGGTTCATCTCTACTTTGTATTTTTCAACGTTTTCCTCGGTAATATTCTTAGCTGCCAGGGCAATTCCCATAGCCGCGGTAATTCCAATGGCCGGAGCTCCTCGTGTCTCCATATCCCGGATTGAATTTGCCACACTCATATAATTGGTATAGGTGTGATAGGTCTCTTCAAGGGGCAGCAACCTCTGATCCAAAATCGAAACCGAATCCCCATTCCACTTTATTGTATAATACATACGAAACTCTCCTGATAAATTATCTTCAAATTTTTCTTCTACGCTTGCGATTCACTTCGCTCTACCCGGTATTTTCTTAACCGGAGAATATTTCCCTTCCCTGTCCATTCCACTTCATCCATATGAATCCGGATGATCAAAAGCCCCCTGCCGCTGTTCTTAAAAAAATTCTCCGGATCCCGTGGATCGGGAAGCCGGTTATAATCGAACCCGGGGCCTTGATCTTCTATGATATACTCAACATACTCCCTTGTATATTCATAATCAACAGTCACGATCCTGTCTTTGTAAGGGACATTGTTCTTTCTCTTTTCAATCTCTTCGTTAAATGCCTTGATACCGCCGTCTTCACGGACATCGGAAGATATCTCAAGATTTCCATGGAACATGGCATTACTGATGGCTTCCCTGAGTGCCAGGGTTAAATTTTCAGCAGTTGTTATATTGCACATTCCCGAAGGAACAAGATCTTTCGTTAGCCGGTATGAAATTGGATTGATAATTCCCGCGTCAACAGGAAGTTTTATAACGGCTTTTTCATATTCCGTATACCGGGCAAATCCCTCTACCTGGCTCTTCTCTTTCTTATTTCGTAAAATAGACCGAACCGAAGAAGCTACCGCGTTAATGTCAAAAGGCTTTCGAATGAAATCACTGGCCCCGTATCGCAGTGCCCGGATGGCCTCTTCCACATTACCATGACCGGTAATAATCAGCACCGGGACCGGTTCATCAAGACCCCTGATCCGGGTTAGAAGCTCAATCCCATCCATTTTTCTCAGTTTAATGTCGGTTATAACAAGATCAATCTGTTGATCTCCATTCTTAAAAAGGTATAATACATCCTCTGCTTTTTCCAGAGAAATTACATTGTATCCCATGCGGGACAACTTCTTCTGGAGAGCAAAGCGGATAACCTCTTCATCATCAACTACAACAACGGTATGTAAACTTTCAGCTGCCATACTTTTTTATTTACCTGCTGCCCCTATTTATGCTCTTTATGCTCTAAATTACCCAGAATATAGTGCCCCATTTTATCCCGCTTGGTTTCCAGGTATTTAACATTTTCCGACTTAGGATCGACCTCAATGGGTACTCTTTCCGTAATCTCAAGTCCGTAACCGTCAAGTCCAATAACTTTCTGGATATTATTCGTTAGAAGCCGTATCTTATGAAGCCCCAGGTCTACCAGGATCTGGGCTCCAATGCCGTAATCCCGTAAATCTTCGGGAAATCCAAGTTCCAGGTTGGCTTCTACCGTATCCATACCCTTATCCTGAAGATTATAGGCTTTTATTTTGTTTCCAAGCCCGATTCCCCGTCCTTCCTGTCTCATGTAAAGAATAACACCGCACTTCTCCTTCTGCACCTTGGCCATTGCCCGGTGAAGCTGGGACCCGCAGTCACACCTTCGTGAAGTAAAAACATCTCCTGTTAAACACTCGGAATGGACCCGGACCAGAACATCTTCCACACCGTCGACCTCTCCATATACCAGTGCCACATGGGTAATATTTTCAATATCGGACTCATACGCGATTATCCGGAAATCGCCAAATTCCGTTGGCAGTGCCGCTTCCGAAACTCTCTGGACCAGCCGCTCTTTATGCTGACGATACTTGATGAGATCGGAGATTGTTCCTATTTTCAGATGATGCTTTTTGGCGAATTTTTCAAGATCGGGCCTTCGGGCCATTGTTCCGTCTTCATTTAATATCTCGCAAATAACGCCTGCCGGTTTTTTTCCCGCAAGACGGGCCAGGTCTACTGATCCTTCGGAGTGACCTGCTCTCACCAGAACTCCCCCTTTTTTCGCTGCCAGGGGAAAAATATGTCCCGGTTTTCTGAAATCTTCTCCCAGGGCTCTCTCTTCAATCAATGCCTGCACAGTGTTTGCCCTGTCCTGAGCTGAAATACCGGTGGTTGTCCCTTCCCGGACATCAACGGATACTGTAAAAGCAGTACCAAATTTATCGGAATTTTCTTCCACCATGAGCCGCAGCCCAAGAGCTTCGGACCGCTCCTGTGTCATTGGAGTACAAATAAGCCCCCTGCCGTGGGTTGCCATAAAATTTATTATTTCCGGTGTACAGGCTTCTGCCGCAATCACCAGGTCTCCTTCATTCTCTCTATCCTCGCTGTCCACAAGGATAATCATTTTACCGTTCCTAATTTCATCAATAATTTCA
>JAAENB010001168.1 GCA_024224995.1 bacterium
CTTTATTGTGGAAATGCAGCTTGAGAAAAAGCCCGCATTCGCCAAAAGAGTACTCTACTACACCTCAAAGGCTTACGTAAACCAGCTGGAAAAAGGCGGCGATTACCCCAAATTAAACCAGGTTATATTTATCGGTATCCTTGATTTTTCTATGTTCGACGGTGATAATTATTTAACCAGGCACCTGATATTAAACCAGGAGACCCAAAAACAGGAACTCAAGGATTTTGAGTTTAATTTTATTGAGCTGACCAAGTTTGTCAAAGAAGAGGAAGAGCTCGAAACCCTGGTAGAGAAGTGGGTTTATTTTATCCGGAACGCAGGCAGTTTAAAAATGGTTCCAAAAAACGCGGTAGAAAAAGAGCTCCTGGAAGCGTATGAAGTGGCCAGCAAATACAACTGGACTAAAGAAGAGCTGGAAGTATACGACTATTGGTCTATCAAAGAACAAGATGTCAAGGGATCTATTGAGCTTGCAGCGGATGAGGCCAGAGAAGAGGAACGAGAAAAGGCCGACAAGGAAAAAATCGATATGATTCTCCGGATGCACAAGAAAGGTATGAGCATAGAAGATATTGCAGAAATAGCCGGTATATCAGTAGAACGCGTAAAAGAGATACTGGACGAGGAGTAATAATATAGAGAGCAAGAAATTTAAGGGAGACGGAGATGAGCGTTAAAAAAGAAATTGAACCAAACTGGTTGAAGGAAAACGACTGGACCCCGGAAAAGCGCCTTGAATGGGCTGGAAAGATATTGGCTAACAGTCCCCGGGATTGGCGTTCTAACTCCGGAGGCGTGCCAGGCAGTCCGGACCCGGAAACATGGGCTTTATGGTGTCTGCTTTGCTGCGATACCAAAGAGCGTGCCAGGAAGGAATGGTTTAAAGAAGAGGGAGAATGAAAGCATTATTTGATTTTAAACTGAAATTCTGCCCGGGCTTTTTCTACTTTGAATGTGTTAATTTTTAACACAGCATTTGCGGTATGCAACTGGTCAGGATGAAAATATACCTCTGGGAGTACCCCGTCTTTTTTTAAATGTCCGAGCAGGTTTTCTTTTACTCCTTGCGATAACTCTTTTCTGACTTCACGCGGAATTCGTCCTCGCACAATCTTTATCCCTTGACATCTTATTTGTTCCACATTTGGTAAATGATGTATATCCATTGCTGTTCTCCTGGTGCGTAAAAATAGAGCAGGGAAGAGGTGGTGTCAAGAAAAAATTGAAAGTAACGTTTACCGTACAATCCTTCACAGGGCCGGTTACTGTTGTTTCCTCCCTTTTTTATTATTCCTCCAAAAAAGAGTATCAATTTCCTACTCAAACTCTATTTATTAATAAAAAATAATAAAAGGAGTATTTATGAAAAAATTTCTATGTGTAGGTTTATTGTTTTTGGCGTTTGTCGGTTGTGAACAGGGTTTAACGAGCAATGATGAAGGTCTGACTGAAGATGAAAAATTCAGCTTTTCGAAGATGCATTCAGACATTAAAGAGTTGAGAGAAGAGATTGAGCGATTGAAATAGAGCAATACGGTTGCGGGTGTAAGCTCAAGGGTTGCTGATTTAGAAAGTACTCTGGAAGGCGTTACCAGAGGCGAGAACGCAGACGGGTATGACACTATTACTTTTAGCGGGGTTAATGTGCAGATCGTTAGTGGTGCGGGGTTTACTAATGGGGTTAATAATGATTGGGCTAGTGGAACAGTGAACGGTCTTGGTAATTTGATTGTGGGGTATAATGAAATAAGAGTGGATGATGTTGGAAATCCAACTAATGATGATGACAGATCCGGTTCTCATAATATTATCGTCGGTAAATGGAATAATTATTCCTCATCCGGCGGGCTTGTTGCTGGATACCAAAATACAATAAGCGGTATATATTCCAGTGTGAGCGGGGGATCTCGTAACACCGCCGATGGTCATTTGTCCAGTGTGAGCGGCGGATATGAAAGAACTGCTACCGGTACTTATAATTGGCGAGCCGGAGCCTTACTCCAAAATGAGTAAACACAAAAGCGGCCGTTCACGCGAAAAGGACGGCCGCAGGGTCTATAAAACATTCTTCGCAAACTCCCCTGAGTCCAGCCTCTTTTGGTATTCTGTTTCAATTTTCTCCCGGGAAGAAATACGGTCTTTTTCTCGCGATGTTTGGTACAGCTGGAAGCACGTATCGTATCTCGGGGAATTCTGTTTATAAAAAAACTCCAGGCAAAAAAGCTACAAAAATTATATCCACACCTTCCCATCTATGGATCTTCCAAACGCCCTTTCCGGTTCCTTTTTTCGGAGGTATCAAAAACCGGTTTTTTCCTTGCGTTTTGGGTAGTATTTCGCTATATTGTACTTAACAAGAATAGAGGAGTTAACGGTGGAATTCGTAGACATCAAAACAGATATAGCATTTAAGAAGGTGTTCGGAAATGAAAATGAAAATGAAAGAGAGATACTTATATCTTTCC
>JAAENB010001169.1 GCA_024224995.1 bacterium
CCCGGAAAAAGGACGGATAAGGGGAATCCATTGGGAAATAAACTCTTCGCCCCATTGAGGGAAGCGGACTTTGATGCGGCCCAGTTTATCCGGGTCCTGGTTGTCTTCCACATAGGCAACATGGAACCTGGTGCGGGTTTTGCCGTCGAGACGGGGTATGCCCGAGGTGCTTTTACCGGTTTTGAGCTCGTAAAAAAGACGGTCCGTGGAATTCCCGGGTTTGTAATATTTAGACATTATACGGCGAAGTTCTTTGTAATCAAACATAATATAAATCCTGGTATTAGATTAATTATTAATCAAAAAACAAATTATGTGTATATAGCAGTCGGGAGGCTCTATAAATGAACACATGCCTATCGAATACAACATATAAAATCAACGGCAATAAAACAAGCACAATAGAATAAAAAAAGAAAAAACGCGGCGGATTAAAAAATTATAGATATAGAGATATAATTTTTTTGGGTAAACCTGGTGAAATCGGTAAAACAGAGTGATCTGTGTTTGGGATTGTTTTTAGCGCTGATTCCTGATGAACAGCCGGAGAGTAGAATAGAGAACGTTATGAGAATTATATTTTTTATGTTGTGTCGTGCCCGTCGGAACTGCCTTTGGGATTATGATTAAGTAATTCTTTTTTCCTTTGACGGGTATATGAGAAGACTCCCCCCATTGCGGAGAAGATTATCCATAGTGCTATTAGTAAGAGGTTTTTGTTGTTAATTCCGAGTTGATAGTATGCCTTACTGAGTCCGGGAAATAGTTCTATTCTTGTGATAGAGTAAAATATTGCAAGGGGGACACTCAGGTAAAAGGTTCCCCGGAAAATTACCCAAATATATTTGCGGACTTTTTCGGAAATTATAGCGTAGAGTAGTAATGAGAGCAGATACTGTATGAGAAGGATAGAGAGTATTCCTGCGCCCATGATCAGCAATACAAAAGCATCCATACTTGATCGGGAATTGAGCGCATAGAGCACAAGCAGGATTCCAGATAGTGCCGCCGCCGAGATGAGTATTTTCATTAAGCGATTCATGTTGTTATTTTATTGCGAGATCCTTCTCCTGTCAATGGTGTTTTTGTTTATTGAGGGACTTCTGTTCTTGGGGAAAAATATCTTGACACGATCAAGCCTGTTTGTAGTTTATTTTGATGTGCGGTTTTTGCTTGAAGCTGTTGCCGGTAAAAAAGAACTCAAAAGAGGAACAGAATGCATCGAATTTGGTTATATATGCTATTGATAGTGATGAATTTGCTACTGGTTGTGGGCTGTAGTCGAGAAGTTAATTTGTACAACGGTAATGAAATAATGACAAAATTAATTTTTGATGGTGATATTAAAGAACTTGATCTTTCGTATTATGAATTTACCAAAATAGAAGGCCTGGACAAACTTACTGAGCTGGAGAAACTTCATCTTACTGGGAATAAACTAACAAAAATTGAAGGATTGGGTAAACTTGTAAACTTGAAAGCACTCTTGCTTCACGACAATAATCTAACGAAAATTGAAGGGTTGGAGAAACTTGAAAATCTGGAAAAACTCTGGTTGAGTGAAAATAAACTCACAAAAATTGAAGGAATAGATAAACTTAACAAGCTACAAGAACTATTGATTGACAATAACAAGCTTAGCAAAATTGAAGGGTTAGAAAAACTGACGGAACTGAAAGAACTGTATTGCGGAAACAATAGACTAACGAAAATTGCCGGAGTAGATAAACTCATAAACCTTGAACGTCTTGATTTGAAAGAAAACCGGATAACCCGAATTGAAGGTTTGGATACATTGATACATCTAAAAAAACTTGATCTAAGACGGAATAAGATAACCCGAATTGAAGGTCTGGACAAACTTGGTAAACTGGAATATCTTGAACTTGAAGGGAATACGCTGTCAAAAAAAGAATACCAAAGAGGAAGGGAAAAATATTCCCGGGTTAAAATAGATCCTCCCGTGGAGGTGACAATTCATCACCTCCGCGGAAAATAACCACAAGCTTTATGCAAAATCTTTATAAGTAAATTCTGGTGTTATTTCAATAGGGTTGTCTCCAAGAATGGCAACCTGGATTTCTTTGTTTTTGTACAATTCTTCAAGACTGCTGACTTTTGGATTGTAATTGTATTGTGCCAATATATCAGTTCTTATTCCTCTTAAACCAACAAAAACATGTTTTCCCCCCGAGACAAGAGGAAACTGCAGACTTATGACTTCCCCCCCTTTCGCCAGGGTCAGACCATTCGATATAGTGTTTTTAAGTAGTGTTTCAACCAAATTCTTAAATTTTTTATTATCAAGATCTTTTATATATTTCGCCATTTTTCTTAATCTTGTAGAGTTAATCAGATATTTTATATTCCTTTTTCCAAGACCGGTTATTTTAGACAATTTACCGAATATTCCGCTTTTCTTAAATACTTTTTGTAACATCTTCTCTATTTTTTTTGTTTGTCCGAGAATTTGCTTACCGGAAATTGTACCAAATACCAGATCCCAATCAGGTCCCCATTCAAATCCTTCGATTTGCTGAGCAACTTTTGCATTAAAAAAGAATATCAAATTCGTTTCAACATGACCTCCCATTCCAATACCAACATGACCGCCAACTCCCGAAAAGAACGCCAGGCTATATGAAACGTTATCTTCCCAAAGAGCTGATAACTGGAATATAACACCAAGTTTCCCATCAGCTCCCCCGAATTTATACGTAAAACTTCCACCAAAAACCAAACCGATCCATGTTCCGCCCCATATTGAGTCCGGTATTTTTACTGTTGGATTAATAATCGCATCTTTTGGAACTAGTATCACATAGCGTTCTTCGGGAAAGATAAAATCCGGGTTAAATTTTCTTTTATATTTTGTTGGTATTTTCGGATCGGGCATGTATAGATTGGGAAAAGCCGAATCTCCGAGATCCCGTGCCGTTCCTATTTTATACGGATAGTGATATGTATGTTCACCCTTTTTGCAGGGACGCTTTTTTTTATCATAATATAAATCTCCCCACTTCCACTCTCCTAAATCCTGTATTTTTTCTTCTACTACAAATGATCCTTTGCATAATAAATCTGATGTGTATCGGTCGAGTTTTATAATTGCATTACTGTACCCTGCTTTCGCGTCTCCAATAGTCTCCTTGGTTACTTTTGAAAGCCATGTTTCTCCACCTTTTTTTTTCCCTTTGGTTACTTCTATAACACGGATATAATATTCCATGCCGGAGTAGACCGCATATTTGAACCGGTATTGTTTTGAAACTTTTTTTAGATCAAATTTCACTATACCATAAAAAATATCTATCCAATGAGGATCCTTTTTTAATGAAATATTTTTATGGCTATATGAATCGTATTTTTTTTCTGCTTTTAACTGGTGATCTGTTTTTTTTACCCAACCCATCTAATCCTCTTTTTTTTTAAATATTATTAAAATGTTCTATCTTCAAAAATGAAATATTTGTCTATTTCATCTCCGTTTTCATCGGTTATTGCTTCCCCTAGCTGCAATTCCAGCGAGTAGAGCAAACCCCGGGGAGTGCCGATAAATTTTAATCTTGGAAATTGTTCATCTTCTTCAATTAAATCTTCCTTTGCGCTTAGTGTTTTTTTATAGATAAAAGTGGTTTTATTATTTTTTTTATACCCGTACAGTGTATATATGTCATCTTCCGAGTACTCTTTTTCATTTAATTCTATTTCAAATTCCATCGATGGAATAATAAGATCGAGCTTTTTCCCTTGCTCCGGAACATATCCATTCATCAGTTCATCGTCCGTCAGTTCATGGAGTTCCCTTTCTGGTTTAGATATCCATATCTTTTCTCCGGCATACAATATAATTTGATGAGGATCTTCAAATGCCCTGGAAGCCTGTTTCCAGTCATTATCATGATCATAGGCCCTGTATTTATTCTCCCCAAGGTGGAGCTGCCGTTTGACTTTTTTTCCATACATATCTGCGTCTGTATGCAGCTTTTGATTTTTTGAATCCTGCCATATCCGTCTTGCCCAGACTTCAGTGGGTTCCATGCCATGTTTTTTAGCAATTCTTGTTAAGCTGTCGGATTTTACAACTTTGTATTCATAATCCCGTTTTGATATTCCCATTACACCAGACCTCTCTGCTTATTCATCTTCGTTGATTGTAAATATTATTTTTTCTCCGGGAACAACCGATTCTTCCGATATCATTCCATCACTATCGGAAGTCACCTCTTGGTTGGCAGTAACAAGTTTGCATTTTATATCTTTTAAAGCCGTATCGTAGGCATCAATGCATTTTATATCAATATCGTTACTAAACTCAACACTGCTGCTTTCAACTTCATCACACCGAAATGAATTAGCAGTAAAAACAAACTTCGGTTTATCTGTTAGAGGATTTTTGGGGTCATGAATATACTGGTATCGCCATTTGGTCTCTGCCTTTCCCCCTTTGTTGGGCGCGCTGAGCTTTTTTACCGGCGGTACTTTGGTCTTGTCGGCCCCGTCTTCCCAGATCACGAAACTAACAGCAGCATTATCGTACTGATCCGTGCAGCTTACTTCCAGGGTCAACTCTTCTCCCGGTTTTCCCTCATCTTTACTCCACTGAGGACTACTCAAACTAGGAGTCTTACTTTGCCCCGGCTGCGCCGGATTCGCCACAGGATCACGCGGATTAAACTGCGTCCCCCCCATCTTCGAGTCAAAGGCGTACTCCAGCCCCGGAATAACAATGGGCAAATACACGGCAGCACCGGCAGCAATAATCGAACAGGTCTCCATATCCATAGGATCGCCGCAGGTTTTAACCATGGAACCCAGCACGGCAACTTCTTTCCCGTTCACCAGGACCGTGGGCACCGTACCCATAGTAACTTCACCTTCGTTAGTGGGAGCCTTTTGAAACTGGACCCCGGGCGGCATAGGAATATGTCCGGGCGTGGCCTTGGACTTGGAGCCTTTAACAGCAGCGGGCTTGCCTTTAACTTCAACATCGGAAGAAAGTTTATCGGCCAGTTTGCCGATATAGGGATTCGGGATAGGGGTAGGG
>JAAENB010001170.1 GCA_024224995.1 bacterium
ATTTTATTTATTTAGTTAGTCAGATTAGGTCAGGTTAGATCAGAACTGAATGGGAGCCGCCGGAATATCCGGGCAACTTACTGTTATTTCAGAAAGATTTCATAAAGAAAGGCAGGTTGGAATATGAGAACACGGAAAGAGCGCTGTGTTGTTGAAAATATTATACTTGAAGCTCAGCCGGGAATATGTCTGCTGTGCGGTGAGCCGTTTTCTGTAATCAGGCATCGCGAGCGGTACGTGGAAACATTTGAGGGAGTATTTTTTGTACTCGCAAAAGATCGCGGGTGTGCAAATGAGGAATGTGACAATTACCACGTATACCACAGACCGGCTGAGGAAGACAGACTGGCTCTTAAGGGACGCGAGTTCGGTTTTGACGTGGTCATTTTCATTGGTGAGAATTATATTCAGAATAATATGTCTGTTCCGAAAATACATAAGGAACTTACCGGAAAACGCGGAATATCTGTGAGCGAAAAAACTGTGGGCAATCTTCTGAAAGTGTATCTCGCAATGTGTTACTGTGCAGATGCGGAGAGTGACGGACTCTCGGAAAGGCTGAAAAACCAGGGGCGTGTGGTACTTTCAATTGACGGAGTTCAATTTGACAGTACGAGTCCGGTTCTTTACGTGATCAGGGATGTAATATCCGGAGAAGTGCTTTACAGTCAGCGCATGGTACTTCGCGGAAAGGATGATTTTG
>JAAENB010001171.1 GCA_024224995.1 bacterium
CCAGGTTAGGGCACCTCAATCCTTTATAAACAAGAATCCCACCGGTTTTGAATTTTTCATGACCATGAGATTCCATCAAGTCATGGAATTTTTTATCATTCCCGGCATCCTTCGTGTACCCGTTATCAATGCATTTTTTTGCATAATAATCAGCAAGATCCGTAATTTTAACCTTGCCGTTAATATCCGAAATCAGTTCGGTTTCGTAAAACGTCTCAAAGTATGTGGTACCGCGTTTGACATTATCGTGCATCGACAACCATTCATCCGTTTTGATTCGTACTGATTGCGGGTACTCGAAATCGTAATCATTTTGGATATAAGATTTGAGCCCGGTGAGCAACCAATTGAGAATGCCGGACCGTTCGTTTAAAAGTTCGTCCTCAAGATTATAAATTCGGTCCTCTTCATTGATCGCAGGCAGGCAGGGAACGATTTTTACCCGCTCTTCAATGGCATCATCGACGCAGTCAATACGGGGGGTAAGGTTGCAATACATGACGACACGTGCCGTATTATCTTCACGTCCGCTGTATTCCTGGACATCGGCGTACAAGGCCCGCTCAGCGATGTTATCGCCACCGGTCATCCTTTTGATATTTGAAGCTGACAGGATTGATTCCTTTTCAATTTCCGGTAAATAGACCAGGCGTTTATTCAATGTGGCAATAAACCCTGGATTGGCTTTTTTCATATCCGGGTTTGGAGCTGTGGCGAATAAGCCCTCAATAGCCGGGCAGGCATAATCACCAAAGAGAACAGCAAGCACATTGAACAGAGTTGTTTTACCGGTCCCGGGTGCCCCTTCAACCACCAGAAAAATTCTATTTTTTGATTTAATTACATCAATCAAGCAATGGCCCAGGAACATTTGGATAAATACAAGGGTGTCCGAAGGGAATAACTGCCTAATGAATTTAATAAATTTTGGACACTCCGCATCGACATCATAAACCACATCAAATACGCGCGTAAGCTTCAACCGTTGCCGGGTTTCCCTATCGGCTATTTGGGTGACATTCCCCGAACTATCAACATGGAGAGTGACGTTTTTACAGTTAATGAGATTCCCATTATTTTCGTCGAAATCGTCCCGGGATAAAGCCAGTTCAATTTGTTTTCCGGCCGACTTCACATTATTGTTTTTCACTTTGGTATACAGCGCGTAAAAGCTGCCCATAAATTTTTCCCGGTCTTCGTCTTTTTCGTATTTTTCCTTAGCGAAATCAAGCGCAAACTGCTTTTCCTGTTTGATATTTTTAAATACTTGGTTAACCGTTTCTTCAAAATAATTCCGATGTATGCCGTCATAGCGTGCGCCGTCAAACAAGCGCCAGCAATCTTTGTCTTTCCTGGTATCAAAAAGGTAGAGCTCACCATATTGGACTGTAAACCGCTCGACATGCGAGTTATCGTCAAAACCGTAAAAATACTGCGGGTAAATTCCTCTATACTTATTCAATGCTGTACTATCGTGTGGCCAATCCCAACCTAAATTTTTAGCTTTAAAGAAAAGAGTTCCCAGAGTAATTTTTTTTGGCTTGAATCCGGCCCACCTTTTTTCCATGTCAGAAGCGTCATATTTTTCGCTTGTCTGGCTCCATTCGTTCCATAGTCCATATGCTGCCGGGCTTCCTGTATTTTTAAGAGCAAGCCCAATGTCAACCCAAAGATTCCGATCGTCGCTTGACAAGTATGTAAGCGCTGACCTGATTTCCCTGATTTCTTCCGGTGATAAAGTTTCGTTTAAGACTTGTTGTGTGATCTCCTGCTGGGTGCGTTGGTGGAATTCGATCCATTCCGGCAATGGAGCGCAACGTTCCCGTAAATTATCAATTCCAAGATCA
>JAAENB010001172.1 GCA_024224995.1 bacterium
CTCCGGGTATAGTCTACATTCCGAATTACGTTTTTCGGTATATTAAGACACGACCGACCCAGTATAGCGGGGAAAAACAGGTCAGAAACTTGATAGTATTACGAGCTGTATCTGGCCTTGAAGTAGTATGGGCTCTTTGGGTTGTGAGGACTGTTTGAGCGGAGCGAGTTCCGGAGCAATCCAAAGAGCCCATACTACTTCAAGGCCCGCGCACAAGCAAAATCAAGTTTCTTGAGAGTGCGGACCCCGTCGAACGGGAAAAAATAGGTCAGAAAGTCCAAAACAGGTTTAATCTCTTTCCGGGTAATTAACCCCTGGATAAAAAACCTCGAACCTTTTACCTTTTACCTGCCTCCACCATCACGGGTTTGACTTTGATAAGAAAAGAAACAATAAAAGCGGTAATAGCCCCTTCCAGGAAAGCAAGGGGGATATTAACGGCGTAGAATATTTTCGCTATCTTTTCAAAGCCGCTGCCGTTATAAATGAGAAAACAAGCAACAAAAAAGGCCGAAAGGAGAATGGCAACGGTACCGGCCAGGAAGCTCCGAATATTGAGGGATATCGCGTTCGCGGGATCAATCTTTTTTAATCCGGCCCTGAAAATAAATGATGCCGCAAGAGCGGGAACTCCAATTACCATTGTATTGACCCCCAGGGTGGTAAAACCGCCATGCTGGAACATAATTGCCTGGAATAAAAGACCAACCAGGATCGCGGGAAACGCGCTCCAGCCCAGAAGAATTCCCATGAGACCGCTGAATACCAGGTGACTGCTCGTAGGACCAATCTGAAAATGATACAGGGAAACAGCAAAAAAGGCCGCAGTCATAACCGCAATACGGGGAATGTCTTCTTCCTTTGTTTTTTTAAGGGTATAGGCAGTAAGCAGGGCAGCAGCTCCTGCGGACACGCCCAGGACCGGGCCGCTTAAGATTACTCCTTCGTGGATGTGCATTGCTTCCCCCGCTAGAATGTTACAAATTTTATTTTAGTGGCACTATATAGCAAAAATGAGGAATTTTTGTCAACAATTTATGATGATTTTTTGGGAAAATTATGCGTTATATATAAGGTATATGAAGCCGGAATGTAAGCGATGCCTGGAGCAATAATACGCAGTCAATTATTGGAAAATTTCATTTCCCTTCTTTGCGCCGGATTTTTGCAATAATTCTATTATTTTTTTATCTTTAGCCGCATCAAGGGGAGTCTCTCCTTTTTTATTTTTGGCATTAATAACGGCTCCTTTTTCCATAAGGAGCGTTACTGCCTGAACATACCCGCTGTTTGCCGCCCCATGGAGCGCGGTGTATCCGTGTATATCCCGGGCCTCCAGCTTAGCGCCATTCTCTATTAGCAGGCGCATTACCTCTATTTTACCGGCATCAGCAGCATAATGCAGAGGGGTAACATTTTCATTGTTTTGCGCATTGACTTCCGCTCCTTTTGCGATGAGCAGTTTTACTACCTGGAGTCTCCCTTTATGTGCTGCCGCATGTAAAGGGATTGAGCCGGTTTTATTTTTTATGGTGCTGTTGGCCCCATGTTCTATGAGCATGGCTGCGATTTTGGTATTGCCGCAGAGAGCTGCCATAAAGAGCGGTGTATCCTCATCTTCATCTTTTTTATTAATAGCGGCTTTCTTTTTAATCAGCAGTTCAACTATTTTTATGTGCCCATTCCAGGACGCGTAATGCAATGAAGTGAGCCCATTCCGCTGCTCCGAATCAACATCCGCTCCCTTTTCAATCAGAAGCCGGGCTATAGCGGTAAAACCTTCTTCTGCCGCAATATTCAAAGGCACCTGTCCATGCTTATTTTTGACATTAACAGCAGCACCATTTTCAAGAAGCAGCGAGCTTATTTTCAAACTCCCCTCTTTCGCGGTACAAAACAAAGGGGTCTCATCATCCAGGTTTTCTTTAATATTAACATTGGCTCCTTTTTTAATCAGCAAACGAACCATTTCAGTTTTATTGCTTATTACCGCATAAAATAAAGGAGTTAGCCCATTTTTAGCCTGTTCATTGATCCCGGCTCCCTTTTGAAGAAGCAGTTCCGCTGCTGTAATAAAACCATGTTCTGCCGCAATATGCAAAGGAGTATATCCAATTCTATCTTTTGAATTAATATCCGCCCCTTTTTCTATCAATTGGCGTACTACAGCAATATCCCCTTTCTCTACCGCTTCATGTAAAGGCAATGCCTGCGCTAACGGAGTCAGCATGAATAACAATATTAGCATCAATAAGGAAAAAAATATATGTTTCATGTGTTCAATACTATGAAACAATATAAAAATTACAACAATTTTATCCACTCCCAGGGGAAGGAGTTTCCCTTATTTTACTTGCTTTTTTTCCAGCAATAATTTTTATTTAGCAGCACATCACCAGGGAGGAAAACAAGATGAGTAAAAAATCCAGAGTAAATTTTATGCCGGAAGATACTTTTTGGGGGTTAATCGATGAATCGCTATCAAAGACCTCAACTTCCGAGGAACAGATCGAGTATCTCCAAAAGCAAATGCTTTCTCTCGAAGAGGAGGCCATAATCGGGTTTCATTACCAGTTTGATAAAGTATATTTTAATTCATACACATCCGAATTATGGGCAACTGCCTATGTGGCCTGCGGCGGCTGTTCAGACGACGGGTTTGATTATTTCAGGTGCTGGGTTATTTCCCGGGGCAAAGACGTGTATAATAACGCGCTAAAAAATCCCGATTCCCTGGTAACTGAATTCGATAAACTTTCGGACGATGACTTTCCTGAACTTGAAGATATGCTTTCCCTTGCCGACGACGCCATAAGCCAAAAAACAGGGAAGGATTTTTATGATATAATAGATAATTATGAAGATGATTTAAACGGGTATCCATCAATGAAATTTAACTGGGAAGAAGATAATGAAGAAAGCATGAAAAAAATATGCCCAAAAGTCTTTGAAAAATATTGGGAAAATCCTTTTTAACCTGCTTTTTTTACTTCTCCGCAGAAGTGAGGGTTAACTGGCCGTTCCGGATATTCTTGATTGAAGCGAGTTTATCCGCAATGGCCTGAACATCTTTTGTTTTTCCTCGAAGGATCAAGACCTCAAGACAGTTATGCTCGTCCAGGTGGATATGGGTTGTTGATACGATGCTGCCAAAATAATGATGCTGGATATCATTTAATTTGTCGGAAATTTCATGAACATGATGATCATATACAAGGGTTAAAGTACCAATAGCTTCCGCTTCGGGATCGGAGATATCATTGTTAACCATCATGGTCCGGATAAGATCCCGGATAGCCTCAGAACGGTTAACATAGCCTTTTTCACCAATAAGGGAATCGAACCTGGTGAGCAGTTTTTCATCAATGGAAACACCAAATCGTATGATATTATTCATCAACTCTCTCTATTGCCTGTGTTTTCCCATCATCGCCTACTTCCGCGATAATCCCGTTTATACCCGGGTTTCCGGGAGCAACTTCAAATTTAACTCTTATTTGCGTCAAAAACTTTCGAATTGATTGTTCCTTCTTCATCCCGATTACGGAATCAAAAGACCCGGTCATACCAATGTCGGTAATATAACCGGTACCGCCAGGCAGGATCGTATCATCGGAAGTTTGAACATGCGTATGAGTACCATAAAGGAGGGTGGCCCTGTTGTCTATGTACCAGCCAAGCGCTTTTTTCTCCGCTGTGGCTTCGGCATGAAAGTCGACAATTATAATCGAGACTTCATCCTTTACCTTTTCGTAAATCTCATCAAATTTACGAAAAGGACAATCGATAGAAAACATATGAGCCCTTCCCTGCAGGTTAATAACGCAGATTTTGGTACCCCGGTGGGAGTGTATATAATAACCGTGCCCCGGCAGCTCATCGGCATAATTTGCCGGACGAAGAAGCGCCGGCTCACCGTCGAGCATATCCCGGATCTCCCCGTTATCCCAGATATGATTTCCCGAGGTAATAATATGAGCCCCCATGGAAAAGATCTCATCCGCGATATTAGGAGTAAGGCACCAGCCGCCGGAAGCATTCTCGCCATTGACAATGACCAGGTCAATTCGTCTTTGATCGACAATTCCCTGGAGCCTGGATGCCAGGGCATCCCTGCCTGTCCGTCCAACAACATCACCAATAGCAAGAACTCGAATAGTCTTTTTCATATAGATATAAATATATACGATGTACCGTAATAAAAAGCAGAGGCGTAAACGCCTCTACTTAGCATAATCAATAACTCGTGTCTCCCGTATTACTGTTACCCGAACAATTCCGGGATATTTTAATTCACCCTCTATTTTGGTTGCGATGTCTCGTGCCATAATAGAGGCCTTGTCGTCGGTAATAATCGTATTGTCTACAATGACCCGCAGCTCCCGGCCGGCCTGGATGGCATAACATTTTTCAACACCTTTAAAACTGGTGGCAATACTTTCCAGGTTATCCAATCGCTTTAGATAGGTCTCAAGTGATTCTCTCCGTGCTCCCGGTCGTGAGGCTGATATGGCATCGGCGACCTGAACCAGTACCGCTTCAAAGGATTCCGGTTCTTTGTCGTTATGATGAGAGGCAATGGCATTAATGCATTTTTCTCCCTCACCAAATTTTTTTGCCATTTCCGCACCAACAATAGCATGGGCTCCTTCTCCTTCAACAACGCTTCCTTTACCCACGTCATGAAGAATCCCGGCTCTTTTGGCAAGCTGCACATCGAGATTAAGCTCTCCGGCCATTATTCCGGCAAGATTTGCCACATCAATACTATGGGCAAGAACATTCTGCCCATAACTGGTCCGGTATTTCAATTTCCCAATGTGATAGAGCGCGTCTTTGGTTAGTCCCGGGATACCAAGCTCGTACGCGGCCTTGTCGCCTTCTTCAAGCATGGACTCTTCGATCTCTTCCGTAACTTTAGCAACAACCTCTTCAATCCGGGCCGGATGTATCCTGCCGTTTTGAATAAGCCGTTCCAGTGACAACCGGGCAATTTCCCTTCGTACCGGGTCGAATCCGGAAATAACAACAACTTCCGGTGTATCATCAATGATCATATCCACGCCGGTTAGATTTTCCAGGGTACGGATATTCCGTCCCTCACGGCCAATGATCCGTCCCTTCATTTCATCTGAAGGTAATGAAACCGTTGTTACCGTACTTTCCGAGGTATAATCGGACGCGTTTCTCTGAATGGCTGAAATAATTATATCTTTCGCCTTTCTTTCCGCAGTTGTTCGAGCTTCTTCCTCTAATTTGTTGATTAGCTTTGTAGACTCAAACCTGACATTGTTCTCCAGGTTCTTCAACAATAGAGTTTTTGCTTCATCCGCAGTCATACCGGAAATACGTTCCAGTTCCTTTCTATGCCTCTCAAACTCTTTACTAAGCTCTTCTTCTTTTTCCTGCTGATCCTGTTCCCGTACCAGCAAAGTTTTCTCCTGCTTTTCAAGCTGCTCTATTTTACTATCAATAGTACTTTCTTTCTGAAACAGGCGCTTTTCAGTTGCCTGAAGCTCCTGTCGCCGTTCTCTCATCTCTTTTTCAAGCAGGTTCTTTTCTTTTAATAACTGGTCCTTTGCGTCAATCAACAACTCTTTTCTTTTACTTTCAGCCTCTTTTAAGGCATCCTGTAATATTCTGTGAGACTTTGCTTCTGCAGAATTGAGTTTTATTTTCCCAAGATATGATCGTATTGCATATCCCAAAATTGCTGACACGGGGAGAGCAATGATCAGGATTAATGTTGGTAAATTCATAACAAACCTCCCTTCTCCCAATATTTTTATTCCTCCAAAACCGCTCTCATGAAAACATCGATGAAGACATCCATAAAACCGGCAATTGGCCGCGAAAATCTCTCTCCCCCCATTAAACCCGGAGAAAAAAGATCACACCTCTTTTTACTATAAAGTAAGACAATTTTCAAAACTTAACTATTAATATAATATACAAACTAATTTGGAGATACCCTGACCTTTCTATAAAATATTTATTTTATAAAGCAGCTATTGGTATTTTTGTTGGATTTTTTCTGCAACGAATTGGGGAACCAGGGCGGCAATATCTCCTTTATAACCGGCAATCTCTTTAACAATTTTTGAAGATATAAATGCCGTATCCTCTCTTGTCATCAATAAAACTGTCTCCACATCAGGAGCTAATTTCCTGTTTATTGACGCAATGGGGCTTTCATATTCAAAATCGGTAACAGATCTTAACCCTCGTATAATAAAAGATATTCCTTTATTTTTACAATAATCTACTAGCAGACCCTCAAATGAGACTATCTCAATATTGCCTTCTATTCCACTACAACATTCCTTAATAATCTCTATTCTCTCCTCTTCTGAAAAGAGAGTCTTTTTAGCACTATTCTTAGCGATA
>JAAENB010001173.1 GCA_024224995.1 bacterium
TATAAAAAATGTTGGGTTGCCGGTCCTCGCGCTCCGCGAGGACCGGTCTCTTTCACATTTTAAAAGAGAATTTAATATAAAGTTGATAAAGACCAATTAAAAAAGCATGATCTTTCTCCTATAAAAAATGTTGGGTTGCCGGTCCTCGCGCTCCGCGAGGACCGGTCTCTTTCACATTTTAAAAGAGAATTTAATATACGGTTGAAAAAGACCAATTAAAAAGTCATAATCTTTCTCCTATAAAAAATGTTGGGTTGCCGGTCCCCGCGCTCCGCGGGGACCGGTTTCTCCCCCACTTATACAACAAATCATTGACAAAAATATCCCATGCAGTAGCTTTCTCAGCAGTCCTGAATACTACAAGGAGAATGCTATGGATATACAAGCTGCATATAAAGAATTAAATGTCAAAGTAGGTCTGGCGAATTCAGTCTACCTGAATGATATCTGGAAAATATTATGTACCCATGAGGAAGCTGTTACTGCCAATCTCTTACCCGGAACAGTGGAAGATATTTCCAATTCATCGGGTAAAAGCCCTGATGAAACCGAAACCATACTTTTGTCTCTTTTTTCAAAAGGGGTGGCTTTCAAGTCTCCCCGTGACGGAAAAGTTCAATACAAACTGGCGAAAAACCTGGTCCAGTTCCATGATGCCTGCCTGCTCTGGGATGGTGCGACCGATGAATTCTACGAGCTCTGGACCAGGGTAATGGACGAAGAATTTGCGGGCCTCTTAAAAAGCCTGCCCGCTGATTTCGCTCTTCCTTCTTTTATGCGGGTCATTCCTATAAATGAGACTATTGAATCGAAAAGCACAGTGCTTACTTTTGAAGAGTGTAAAAGTATTATTGATAGCTCCGAAAAAGTTGCTGTTGTTAAATGCCCCTGCCGGCTGAGCCAGAAAAGATGTGATGCCCCTCTTGAGTCCTGTCTCCAGGTTAACAGGGGCGCGGAATATGTTATTGACCGGGGACACGGCCGGGAAATAACCAGGGATGAAGCTATTGACATTCTAAAACAATCAGAGGAAGCCGGGCTTGTTCACATGACCGAGAACAAGGCAAAAGGAAACGCCATTTGCAACTGCTGCAGCTGCTGCTGCGAAATGTTCCGCCTGGTTAAATTTTCCCAAAAAAGCTGGGTTCTTTCCCCGAGCCGTTATACTGCCCGTGTTAGTGATGAGTGCACCGCCTGCAGTGCCTGTGTTGATATTTGTCCCGTGGACGCGATCTCGATCAATGACATTGCGGAAATAAACGAAGAGATCTGCATCGGCTGCGGTCTCTGCGCCACAACCTGCCCCGTTGACGCGATCTCTCTCGCCCAGGTTCGCCCGGAGGAACATATTCCGGCGGGAAAAAAATAGATCAGAAACTAAATAGTATTGCGAGCTGCATCCGGCCTTGAAGTAGTATGGGCTCTTTGGGTTGTGAGGACTGTTTGAGCGGAGCGAGTTCCGCAGCAATCCAAAGAGCCCATACTACTTCAAGGTCGGCGCACAAGCAAAATTAAGTTTCTTGAGAGTGCGGACCCGGGTCTTCGGCTCCGCTCAGACACCGAATGGCCGGGAAAAAATACGTCAGAAACTGTTTATATAAATGGATCGGTTTCAGCATGGGGCTACCCGGGGGTGAAGCCACGTAATACATGACGATGAACCA
>JAAENB010001174.1 GCA_024224995.1 bacterium
GTACTTTGCAAACCGCTTATTGAGCTTCCATGATCACTGGCTGTTGTTCGCGCACTGCTTATGGCGCTCACATTCTCACTGACTGTACTTTGCAAACCGCTAACATCATGAACCAATCCGCCACTACCATCACCCACAGCGGTCTCCAGACTACCGATTCTCGTAGCTAACCCCCCGATAGAACTTGATGAACTAGAGCTTAAAGTCATGATGGTTTTCTCCTGCTCTTCATTAACCTTCCGCAATCGCTTAGTCTCTTCTTCCAGAGCCTTTATCCGTGTATATAAATCGGAAAAGCTAAACCCGGTCCCTTCATTGTCTCCTAATTCGCTAGAAGTACCGTCATTACTCGTTAAACCCTCTTCACACCCCATAAAACCTATAACCGAAATCACCAAAAACCCAACAGTTAATAAATTATGTATTCTTTTCATTATACACTCCCAATTAAATTAAATATGTTATTAGCTATATAGTCTTTTGGGGGGGGGGAAAGTGCTGAATTTTTTTTAATTAATTAACTTTTTTTTAATTAATTTCATATTTTGCTTGTATGCACCACTACAAGCCCTATCGGAACAGACCTGAACCGGCAAATCTGCCGCTATTATGTTGGAATCCCACAACAATATTACGAGAAATAGTATTTACAAAAACGTCCCTTGAGACCTCTGAGGAACCATTTCCCGGGGACGAATTTTTTTCCACCTGCTGCCCACGGGACAGGCGCGCATACATTCAATACAATTATCAACATCAGTAATCATAGTCTGTCCAAGCTCCACCGGCAGGCTGCGAAACTTATTATGTTTCGCCACCATACGGATAAACCCCGGCCACTGCCAAAACCTTTTTGGACTAACGCGCTTAAATCCGTACGTCCAGTAATTAAAACAGGGGTCAACAGAATAACCCGAATCACCCAGGGCACCGGAGGGGCACGCTTCACGGCACTTGCCGCAATGCCCGCATAACGGGATCTCTTTCTTGAGATCCGGCTCTAACACGGCTTCGGTAATAATCGCGCAGAGCCGCTGATGAGGGCCAAACTCAGGAGTCAGCAGCATATTGTTGTCGCCAATCTCCCCCATGCCGCAGCTAACAGCGGCGTGTTTATGAGACAGCTGGGCAACCACTTTAGGCTGGCTGAATTTTTTATTCGTATGGGGATTGAACTTATGGACTTCAACAGGTTTGTCCGCGGAAACGGGCATGGAAAGAAACCCTTCCCGTTCCAGAAAACGGCCAATCTTTTCCGCGGCAGCGTCAAGGATACGCGAAGTCTGCATTTTATTCCTGGTCCAGACCATAATATCGGGAGAGTAAACAGAACCCAGGGAATGGGCAACGGCAAAAACAATAACACTCCGCGCCGAAGGCATAAGGTGGGCAGCGGGACGCGGCGGATAGGCCAATACCAGGGACCGCGCATCGGCAATACCAACAAGATCAATGCCTTCGCGTGTCATCATTTTCTTCACTAAAGAGGATGTAATTTTCATATCCCGACTCCATGTAATAAATTCAACAAACCGACCGTTTAGTACAATTTATTACAGCAGTTTCATCTGTCAAGAAAAAATCCTTGACAGGATTAGTATTATATAGAATAGTACTATATAGTACATTATTATATAATACTATTTCTCTCAAGGAGATAAACTCAAATGAACCTGGAAGAAGCAAAAAAATCGAGCCTGCAATTAATGGAAATCGCGGAAGTGGCCTGCCTCACCACCATAGACCCCGAAGGGTTCCCGGAAACACGGGCCATGTTTAACCTGAGAAGAAAAGAACAATTCCCGGGCCTGGCCCAATTCTTCTTTTCACAACCAGAGGACTTTTGTATCTATTTCACCACAAACACTTCATCTTCCAAAATATCACATATTCAGCAAAACAGCGCGGTTTCCGTATATTATTCCAAACCCGACCAGTGGCGCGGACTTATGCTTAAGGGCTCAATAGAAATCATTTCCCATATAAATCTTAAAAAAGATATCTGGCAGGATGGCTGGGAACTTTATTACCCAAACGGTTATTCCGATAGCGATTATTCCCTGCTCAGGCTTCTCCCGAAAATCGCGAAATATTATCATCAACTTGAAGTCGCCGAATTCAACCCACAGGAGGCCTGATCCATGAAAAAACGTGAAGGCGGTTTTCTAATCGCGAAGATTCATCAATTGTCCGGAAGGATCTTTGCCAAAAAATTAAAAGAGCATAACATCAACGAAATAAACCCGGCACAGGGAAGAATTCTATTTGTACTCCGGGAAAACGAAACGCTCTCCATTCGGGATCTCTCAAAAAAGACTTCCCTGGGCAAGTCTACCCTTACCAGCATGCTGGACCGGCTTGAAGAATCGGGCTATATAAAGCGCCTTCACTCGAAAGAGGATCGCAGGAAAATAATGGTAGAGCGGACCCAAAAAGACAGGGCTCTTCAGAGCGTTTACGAAACAGTTTCCCGGGAGATGACGAATTTATTTTACGCGGGATTTTCCGACCGTGAGATCACGGCCTTTGAAAAATATTTATCCAAAATACACAAGAATCTTTCGGAGAATGAAAATGAATAATTTTACGGGTTTTTCAAAAGAAACGTTCCGGTTCTTAAAAGAGATAGAATCAAATAATAATAAAGCCTGGTTTGAAAAAAATGAAACTCTTTACCGGGAGCACCTGGTACAGCCCTTCAGAGACCTGGTTACGGACCTGGGCGACACCATGCTTACGATTGACCCGGAGCTAATTACCGTCCCTTCAATAAACAAAACAATATCCGGCATACATCGCGATACCCGCTTTTCAAAAGACAAATCGCCCTATAAAAACACCATGTGGATTACCTTTAAAAGGCGAACCCCCGACTGGCGGGATACGCCGGTTTATTTCTTCGAGATCGCGGCCAATTCATACCGCTTTGGCATGGGGTTTTATTACGCGAAAAAAAAGACAATGGACCGGTTCCGGGAATTGATCATAACCAAAGAAAAAGAATTTCTCGCCGTAACATCTTTTTTATCACAACAGGATCTATTCAGCATAGAAGGAGAAAAGTACAGTAAGATAATAAACCCGGAAATATCCGGCCCCACCCTGGACTGGTATCAACGCAAAAATCTTTATCTTGTATGCAATAAAAAGATTGATAATTGCCTTTTCGGGCACGAGCTGGTTACTGTGCTGATAGATAATTTTTTAAAAAT
This sequence comes from bacterium, assembly GCA_024224995.1. The sequence goes on from JAAENB010001174.1 coordinate 3,213, forward strand.
TGCGCCCCTGTATCACTTTTTATGGAAGACCGGAGTTTAATTCTCATAGTAAGGGATGCCGGTTTACCAGCCTTTTGAGACCGCTGGCCTCACGGAGTTGGTCATGCAATATCTTTTTTGGATCCGGATGATCTTCCACTCTCTCAAGAAACTCTTTTTCAATAGAGCCTTTTTCGGGGGATCTTACCCGGGGTGGTTTCAGAGACGTTGCAGTGCAACGCCTCTACGGGCCTGTTTCCGAAGATATTGCCCGGGGGTCAACACCACGGAGGGGTTAAACCCCAAA
>JAAENB010001175.1 GCA_024224995.1 bacterium
CGAGGCCGACAGGTTTGCCGTAGAAACAACAAAAGAAGCCGATCCCATGGCAGACGCGTTAAAAAAATTATCGGTCGATAATCTTTCAAACCTGCAGCCCCATCCCTTATTTGTATTTCTGAATTATTCTCATCCACCGGTATTGGAACGGTTAAAGGCTATTTATGAGATCAAAATTTAGCACTATATTCTTAATAGTTTCCTCAGTGCCATGACTATCAACGGAACCTAACGATATTGAGGGCTTGTTTTTACCATGAAAATCACTCCCACAGGTAAATCCAAGCCCATACTCTTTTGCGATATTAAAATAAAACGTAGTATCGGCAGCGCTATGATAGCTGCTAAAAACCTCAATCCCCGCAATTCCCCTGCTGATAATACCCGGTAAGAGATCTTCATTTTCTTTTAAAGACTCTCCCGGATGAGCGATAACCGGAATTCCACCACTTTGCTTTACCATCGCAATTGCTTCATCCAGGTTGATATAGGTCTTCTCAATGTACGCCGGCTTATTCTTAGTAAAATAATCTCGATAAAAATTCAGGAAGGGCATATCGCTTCTGTCCCCGCCTGCCCGGTACGGAGCCAGCCTTTCATTGGCAAAATTTTCCTCTTTTGCCAGCAGGACTTCAGCAACCAGTTCAGGCGAGGGGATTTGATCCCCTGCCGCATCAAAAACCTCTTTTTCGCTTACGGCAAAACCACTTTTCTGCAATGCTCGTATTGATTTTGGAATTGCCTCTTTTTCCTGCGCAAGACATTGCCTTTCCAGTTCAATAAAAGAAAAATCATTTATCTCGATATTATAGCCCAATACATGAAGGTTTATTTCATTATAAACACAATCAATCTCTATTCCCGGAACTACTGTTACCCCGGCCTCCGCGCTCAGCGCAACAGCCTCCGCTGCTCCCCGGATACTGTTATGGTCGGTAATTGAAATTACTTCTATTTTCTCTTGCTTACTCAGCACGATGATTTCAGCCGCAGACAGCTCGCCATCAAGACTGACATTTGAATGAATATGTAGATCAATTGTACTCATGCGACACCCCCAAAAAAAATATTATTAATTCGGTATATTTAAAACAGCATCAGCTGGGATAAGAACCCTCTCAATGTTCTCATTTTTTTTGATATATAAAACATCACCGGGCTGCTCATTTGTATATGCATGGTCATTTAACCATATTTCAACAGTTTCAGATGAATTTTCATATTCATTTATTCCCTTAGCAAAATAGGCGGTTACCTCATTATTCTCGATCCGTATAATAGCTGCTGATTTCTCCGGCAGCCTGATCTTTACCGCATCATATCCCCCTGAGTTATTTTTTACCTGGAGAGCATGAGTCATGGCTTCTCCCGACCTGGAAAGAACAAACAAATGTCTAATATCATTACAGTAATGACACCATGCTTGCGTTTCACTGCTTGTCGATATCACATCATAGTCATGAACAATCCTGTCAAGCAGATCAATAAAAACAGAAGATACGTCATTGTTATTCTCAAACAGGTTACCCCCGATAAAACAAACTCTTTCCTTTTCTATATAAGAAAACAACTCATCTTTTAAAATAGTACAGGGGGTCAATGTGTCGTTATACTCCGGAACTTCCCTTAACAAAATAAGTGTTCCTCCCTGTTTTACATACTCAAGCAGTTTTTTTTGCGACAGTTCATCCATAAAAAAACCGCCAACCAGGGTAACAACGGGATTCTGCAATAATTCCTCAACACTGAGTGCTTGCAGATTAAGCAGGTTAAAATCATAGTTTCTGCTTCTCACTGTATGTTGAAAAGCATCAAGGCCTTTTAATCCGCATCGGGGTGGATGGACGCCCAATTTTTCCCATTCTTTTTTATCGCTGCACCAGGACGCCAGGTATGAATAAGGTAGATATAATAAATATGATACTGCTTTTGTTGTTTTGGAATTAAGTATCTCTTCTCCGAATTCACGCAAATAAGAATTTAATAATTGTAGAACCCGGTATTTGTGTGTAACCTCCCCTTTTTCCGTTACGGGGCTGCAATCAGGATAGGGTTTTTCCTGAATAGTGTCAACATTATTATCCCAGCTTTCTGTTCTTACTCCTGTATACACATTAAATCCCGTTGCTCCGTTCGCAACAGTAAGTATGGTTTGATAGCAGGGTATTACCGGGTATTTATACCGGGAATCATACATTTTTGAAAAACCCCAATTTTCTTCAAGGTTGGGCCCTCGTTTTCGTTTAATCAGTGTCAGGTAGCGGTTAAATGCCACATCATCATAAGAAACAGCTCCGGTCCAATTAGTGAACCCATAGTGTACATTATTCCAGATTTCGGGCTGCACTCTTGTGAGCCAATAATCAAGACCTTCTTCACCCGGTAAAGGCGCGTGCATATTTACCAGGTACGGGATACCTGTTTTAATATAAGCCCCATACTCCTTATAAACAGCTTTCATAAAGTATGATTGATATTCAGACCAATCAAGATAAACAAGCACGCCACTCGGTTCTTCCGGCTGCTTCCATGCGCTGGGAGGTTGAATATCATCAAACGATTGATATTGTGCCGCGTGTAATTGATTATAGTTTGCTATTCTGATATATTTTTGCCTGAGCATTTCTCTGAATAAGTCCAGACTGCTTTTTGAATAATCATAGGCCAGGGGAGAAAGTTTTACATCGGAATATATCCCTTCATTGAATAATTGAACTGCCAGTATATTTCCTTCCGGGTAGTAATTAGGCCGTATTATTTCATTATCGATAGCACTGAACCATGTTTTTACCAGTGATTTAAAATTTTCATTCAGGGGAGCGGGGAGAGGATCGCTTGTATATCTCTTTTTATAATCGCAATCCAGCATATACTCTATATCTTTATTTTCATCGGGATTAACCAGCGCCGGTAAGCCATCGTAAGTAACTTCCGCGTGTACAAAAGGACCGGGTTTAATTGAAAGGAACAATCCTAATTCACTACAGGTTCGAATAAAAGATTTAACATCCCTGTTACCCTGTGTTCTGCCGTCAAAATCAAAAACAACATTTTCCTGTCCCTGGTGAGATACCAGGTGATGACGCCAGGGAATATAGCAGGTGATAATATCAATATGCGCCTCTTTTAATGTTATCAACCTGTCTTTCCAGTTCTCTTTTTTATCTCTATAGTAAGGATAATCCGCGGACAAAAAAAATTTCTTTTGATTGTTGATATAATATATACCATTTTCAATTTTTATTTCTTTCAAAAAATTACTCCTTTTATTATTTGTTCCCCTGTAGAGACACCGCACGCGGCGTCTCTACAGGCCGCAATCTAATTCTCACCATTCGACAACAAGATTGTCTTCATGGAACTGATAGTGCTCCGTTCACCGGTCTCAAGATCGTAGCCCAGCAAATCTCTAAAAGCTTCTTTCCACTTATTTATGGGAAGTTTCTTCGTAATAAGCATTTCCAGGTCCGGAAAACTTTCAGCATACTCAAGCGCGGTTCCTGTCATTTGATGAACTTCACCGGTTCCAATAATACTGATGCCATTTGACAAAAAATGCATTGTATTAAAGGAAAAGTTATAGGTTTCATCAAAAGCCAATGGAACGATCCGTCCGCCTTTTTCAATTAAGTTAACAGCAGTATCCAACTGGTTGCCCACGCTATCGAGTATTACGGTAAATTTTTTCCCGCCATTGATACGCAAGATCTCTTCCTCGGTTAATTCATGAGGCAGATAAACATAGTCCGCGATTTTGTTCGCGATTTCTTTTCGATAGGGACTTATTTCCGTTGCCACCGTAAGCCGGGCAAGTCGTTTACTAACCATCTGGCATAACATTCCAATTGTACCGGAACCAAGAACCAATACCGAATCTACAGGTTTTACCCGGGCTTTTTCAAAAATGTTCATAATACAGGTAAGGGGTTCAACAAGAATAGCCGTTTCCCAACTCATCGCAGGCGGGATTTTATACATGAACCGTTCTTCACCAACATAATAATCCGTATAGGTTCCATGAGCACCGATGCCAAGCTGAAAATCATCAAAGGTATCGCAAAAGCAGGTTAATCCTTTTCTGCAATAATCACATTTTCCGCAAAATTGAGTTGGATCAATAACAACACGGTCTCCAACAGAAAGATGCTGAACCCCATCCCCTGTTTCAACAACGGTTCCAACAGCCTCATGGCCAATAACCATACCCGGGGTCGCGCTGATTTTTCCTTTTAAAATATTTAAATCCGTACCACAAACTCCGGTACCAAATATTTTAACTTTTACCTGGTCCCGTAACTCAATTTGAGGTTCCATAATATCCTGTAATTCAAAAGTATTATTCTCCGTAAAAACAAGTGCTTCCATCATATCCTCCTTCTATCTATCCCATTTTATACTATTCAGGAGTTTTTGATGTAACTCCTTTGTTGAAGCAGCAATACATGATTGCTGGTTTTCATAGCTTAGATCCATTAGTAGTGTATCCTGTAATGAATTACCATAGGCATCAGTAATTACAACGCCCGTTTTTTCGGCCAAAAAAACACTTGCCGCAATATCATAGGGAAACAGGTGCAGTACTTGTCCATTGCCTACCCGTTGAAAATCGGGCAGCAATTCAGGGGAGTCTTTTAACAGGCGGTTTCCAATATCCACATACGCGTCGAGCTGGCCGGTAATAATCCGTGAAATTGAATATGATGCGCTGTTGAATATGAAAATACCTCCTGTATTCGCCGATGAATCTACTAAATGACCATACGCGCTGGTCATCATATGTGCCGGGTGACCATTAAACTCAATTGTCCAGAACATGTTCCGTATGTCTTTTGTGTCACTTAAGTTTGGCATCCTGTTTGTATACCCGTCATATACGAGATCATCACTATAAATATCCCCGTAAATATACGCGCCACTTTTTAATTCTTTTAACAGGGCAAACTCTATGTCTTTTATCCGGGCATCATCGGAAAAGCGAGCCATAGCTATGGAAATACAGGACATTTCAAGACCGGCAGCAGCGGGCCGTGTACCGTCAATAGGATCAACAATTAATACATATTCGGGGTCATCTCCGATTATGTTTAATCCGCCATCTTCGGTATAAAACGCGACTGGTATATCTTTATCCGTAATATAATCCAGAACAGCTCGCTCTGCCACTTCATCGATGTTAAACTGAGCATCACCGCCGGGAGAATACCCGTTTACCTGGCGGTTCTTTAACATTCCCCGGCAATCCGATATTTTTTGAAATACAAAATCTGCCAGATCAAGAATATATTGTTTTACATTTTGTTTTACACTACTATTCATTTAATATCTCCTAAAACTTTTTCAAGTATATCACATAATTCTTCAGCCTCACTGACCGTAATGTTCAAGGGCGGGCGGATTTTAAATACATTTCCAAAACCATACCGTGATGTTCGGATAATCAATCCATAATCCATTGCTCTATTAGCCAGAAGATTGGTTAAGGCGACATCAGGCATCCCGTCCTCATCAATTAATTCAACACCGATCATGAGTCCTAAACCTCGAATATCCCCAATAAAAGAATATTTCTCCTGCATTTTATACAGACGATCCAGGATATATTTACCGGATACTTTAACATTTTCCAGAAATCCTTCCTTTGTAATAATATCAAGCGTCACATTAGCGGCAGCCGCTGCCATAACATTCGCTCCAAAGGTAAAAGAATGATGATAGCCGTCCAGACCCACCAGTTTTGCTTCGGTTAAAATTGCTGCTACCTGGAACCCGGTACCGCCAAGCCCCTTTGCAACGGTAATAATATTTGGATTAACATTAAATGAGTCGGCAGCAAACATTTCTCCTGTTCTGCCAAGACCGGTCTGGATTTCATCAAAAATCAAAAGAATACCTCTCTCATCACACAATTTTTTCAATGCCTTGAAGTATCCTTTTGGAGGAATTATGTTTCCCCCGTTTCCTGAAACAGGCTCCACAATGAGGCATCCGACCTGCCCGTTACTACCGTAATCAATAAAGTCATTAATCCTTTCAACACAGAGAAAATTGCAGGTTCCGTATTTTTGTTTATAAAAACATCGATAGCAATAGGGATCGGGAACCTGGATACCTCCGGGGTAATTTCCCGCGAATGGTTCCTTGCGAAATGAGTTTCCCGAAAGGTTCATCATCATATATGACTGCCCCAGGTGGCTGCGAAACAGTGAGATCACTCCACATTTCTTTGAATGGAATTGAGCTATTTTAATAGCGCCTTCATTCGCCACTGAACCTCCCGAAACTTTCAGGTGAACTTTTTGTATATTGTCCGGACTAATCTCAATCAGCTTTTTAACCAGGTCATTAACCGGTTTTGTCTGAAAGCTGGAAGTTACATGGATCAATTCATCCGACTGTTTCTTTACCGCGTCAATAACTCTCTTATTACTGTACCCCAGGTTAAGATTAAACGTTGCCGACGCGCAGTCAATATATTTGTTTCCTTCAGAGTCATAGAGATAAATCCCTTCACCTCTCACGATCATCTTATCTTGCACGGAATAATAGATATGCTGTCTTGCATTCATTTTGTTTCCTCAATAAAATAAATTTTTTAAGTTAAGTACCCATATCAGGATACTGCATTTTCTTTAAAGAACCGGATGGTCTCTTGCGCGACAATATTCTTTTGTTGATCAATGGGAATAATATGATAACTGTCATCAAGAAAGACCTTACGTACTTTTTGTGATTTAATTTTTTTTTCTATGTAATTCGCGTTTTTAATACTTGCCGTATCATCCTCAAGAGCATGAAGAATTAACGTTGGAGTCTCAATACCGGGTATTGCTTTCTTTGTGGCCTTGATTAATTTTGAAACTTCATACATACTAACCATTGGCAAATCAAAAGAAGCAGCGGAACTTTGTTTGTTTTTATTATCCATAAAAGTCTGGAATTGAGTCCGTAATTCATCATTTTTAATTCCATAGGGATATTTTTCTTCAAAAGACATGAAGTGACGAAAAGGGGGCAGGTACGCTAATGGAAGCAGCACCCGGTACCAGGGCAGATTCCAGCCATCATAAAAAAGGGTTGTAGACATAAGAGACAAGCCCGAGACCTCAAGCTTTGTTGACATATATAAAGCCAGAAGAGCCCCCATGCATGAACCGGCGATAAATACGGAATCAGACTCCTGCTTCAGCTCATTATAACTCTTTTCTACTGTTGAACACCATTCTGTCCAGGTGGCTTTTTTTAACTCATCAACTGTTTTACCGTGTCCGTCAAGACAGGGAGCCAAAACGGTGAATCCCGCTTTATGAAGCTGCCCTGCGACGTATTTTAACTCAAATGGACTGCCGCCCAGTCCATGAATAAACAAAACTGCGTCTTTTCCGCTTTTGAGATTAATCGAATATTCACTCATTGTATATCCTCCATCTATTATTTCTTTCATTAATCCTTTCATTAATTCCTTAATCCGTGATTTAGGAAAATCCATTCGGGCATATTCTCCCCGGAAACTTCTTTGTGTATACCCGACCTTGTATAGGGATGACACACCCAGGGAATAGAATATTTTTTTAACCGTTCATCCTTGCATCCGCATACGGTCATGGTAGCCCCGTACGTACCGCATATCTCCTGAAACATTTCCAGTTTTTCAACCTTTTGCTCAAAAGGAAAAGAGAAAAGAGACTCTTTCGTTGATACGGTTGGAGTCCTCTCCGATAAAGCCAGCATTGACTCATTAAGATATGAATTATTTTGCAAAGAATTCTTCATCTCATCAGAAAGAACCAGGTACCCGAGATTGGCTTCCGTAACACCAAGCGCGGTTACATCCTTGATTATTTTTTCAATATTTTCCGGTCTATCGTCAATCACCGGGAAAAGAGGATCGATCCGTACTACCAGTGATCCCAGGCCCTGTATTTTTTTCAACCTGCTAAAATTCCGGAGTCTTTCTTCATATGATGGAGCCCCGGGTTCAATAATATCATTTCTCTTTTTATCTGAATTGGCTATCCCAATCTGGACTTCCATTAAATCGGGCCGTATCTTTATAACATCCAGCATTTCATTGGTGAAAACTCCCTTTGTAATAAAAAGTATTTTCACATTATGTTCGAAGAGTTTTTTTAAAACAGCCATAGATGATTGAGCAGCCGCTTCATCCGCAAGGGGATCCGAAGCATAACACATATACACTACAGGAGGGAATTTTTCCTGTTCCATAAATTCATCCAGCTTTAAAGGCAGGACATCGCCTTTATAATCCGGATTGAAACGTTTATAAATCATTAGCTCCAGGGGAGAAAAAAGACAATAGATACAACGATGCGCGCATCCAAGCGAAACATCCATGGTGTACCCATTACAGGCATGTGGTTCATGCCGTACATTTGCCTGTAAATCATGGCGAATGCCGTAATTTACTTTGTTCACTTTAAGTTTCATTTAATAAACCTTCCTGTTAATAATATTTTTTTATATAGTATTACTGCATTGTATGCGTAACCCAATTGCGAACAGTGTTAAGCACTTTCTTTCTCTCCGGCTCAACCTCATTCATTGTTTCATGCAAAAGTGATTCAAAAAGATATAATTTCTTGTCTTCCGAAATTACAGTATTGTATAAGAATTCACTTCCTCTATAGTGAGCCATAGGATCTTCTTTCCCGTGAAAAACCATGAGAGGTTTATTTATCCGTGGACTGTTTTTCATACAGTCTTTGCAGGTTTTGATAAGCTCTGTGTAAAACCGTACCGTAACCCTGTCATGAACAAGAGGATCTTGTATAAATTCGTCCACAACAGACTTATCCTGTGATATGCCGGCAGGATCAATACCCGTTACAAGAGAAAACCGTGGAGCAACTGCGGATAAAAATGTTGCTACAGTTTTCTTCCATAGAGGAACCCCGGAAGCAAAAATTAGAAAGGGCGCTGAAAGTATAAGATGAGAAATATCGTCCGGATAGGCCAGGGTATATTTTAAGGCCACCAGCGCTCCCATACTGTGAGCCAAAAAATAGCAGGGAAGTCCCGGTTTCTTTTGTTTCACGAAATCAATGAGAAGTTTAACATCAGAAACATAATCGCGAAATGAATTCACATGACCTCTTTTGCCACTCGATAAACCGTGGCCACGGTAGTCAAGAGCGTAAAACGATATATGCGCGTGGCTTAGCGCATTAACAATATTACTATACCGCCCCGAATGTTCCCCATGGGCATGTAAAATAATAATTACCGCTTTTGGACTCGGCGAATCCCAGCTTCGAAAGTGTATTCGGACATTGTCGCCTTCAAGATAACCCGAATTTTTATGATACGATTCCATAACAACCTCCTAGTTTGACATAAAATGAATATGTACAAATTCAAACTTGTTCAACAAAAAACTTTGTCTGCATGAACTGCGTTGAATTTTGCCGCTTGACGTTTTCAATATTGCGCCGGTATTAATCAATGCTATTGAATGCGTCTCCACCCTGAGATTCTTTAAAATATTTTTGTAAATCGCTTCACAAATCTCATTCACGTTTTCCCGGTTATAATCTTTTTTTACCTCCTGGACGATTGCCAGTTGTTCTTCATTTTCAATTTCAATTGAAAATGCGGCATTACACCCAAAACGCAGTTCCGGGTGGCTTTCTTCCGCTATCTTTTCAATATCATTTGGATAGTAGTTTTGCCCCCTTATTATAATAAGATCCTTAACCCGGCCCGTTATGTATAATTCGTTGTTGTGAATAAACCCAAGGTCTCCGGTTTTGAGAAATGGCCCTTCAGCATTGGCCAGGTACGACATAAAAACTTTTTTTGTTTCTTCCGGTTTCTTCCAGTAGCCTTTTGCAACACTGCCGCTTTTTATCCGGATTTCACCTATTTCATTTTCTTTGCATTGTATCCCGGTTTCCGGGTTTACAACAACAGTCTTCCCATCCCCCAGGAGATACCCGCAGGAAACAAGCCGTTTGCTGTTCTGTTCTTGAACAGGACTGGTTACCCGGTTTGATTTTAAGGCCTCCGAATCTACTTCTTTTATTACCGGACTGCATTGCTTATCTCCTCCTGAGACGATCAATGTTCCCTCAGCCAAACCATAACAGGGATATGTCGTTTCGGGTTGATAACCACAGCTTGAAAATGTTTTTGAAAACCGTTCAATTGTATCATGCCGTACCGGTTCGGCTCCGTTAAAAGCTACCGACCAGGTGCTTAGATCCAGTTTTTCACGTTCCTCCGGAGTAATCTTGCGAGCACAAAGATCATAAGAAAAATTCGGCCCGCCGCTGGTAGTACCTTTGTATTCGGAAATTGTTTGAAGCCATCGATACGGTTTTTGAATAAAATCAAAATGAGAAAACAGTACCGCCGACAATCCTCCATACAGAGCCTGGAGTATAACCCCAATAAGACCCATGTCGTGATATGGCGGTAGCCAGCTCACCAGGCGGCTTTGAAACGTATGCTGGAAATTATCATAGATCAACTTTTCATTATGCAAAAGATTACCATGAGAAACCATAACCCCTTTCGGGTTGGCGGTAGAGCCGGAAGTGTACTGCAAAAAGGCGATTGAATCACCGGTTAAGTCAATGTGCCGGTAATCACGTATCCCTGAATCTTCAATTGTGTCAGTTGGCAGCCACGTCAATTTTCCCAGATCCTCAAAATGCACATTAATTTTGGGATTGGATATTATACTATTCATAATTGAATGAGTGGTTAAAACAATTTCTGCCTGAGAATCGGACGCAATTGTTTTAAGGCGAGGAGCCATTTTCACCGACAACGGCGGATACAGGGGAACAGCAATTACACCGGCAAACAGGCATCCCAGGAAAGCCGTAATGTACTCCAATCCCGGGGGGAAAAAAAGCAACGCACGCTGAGAAATACCCTGGTGCTCCTGTAAAAAAGAAGCAATAGCTAAAACCTTTTTATATAATTCTTCATACGTAAAAGTCTCTTCACTTCTTGTATTTCCGGAAAAATTCAAGAAGGTATATGCTTGTTTTGTGGGATGAATAGCAACACGATCATCTAACAACTCAATAAACGTACTATAGGTTTTACTTTTTTTAGATATATGTACAGGCATTGTTCCTCCCCCTTCTATGCGTTACTATACAACTCATTTGCTTGTATTTTATTATTCACCATCACCATTAAATTATTAAAGCTATCAATGCTGATCATATCTTCAAACTCAAAACTGATCTTAAACTGTTCTTCTATGGCATCAAAAATCTTTAATAATTTAATTGAGTCGATCTCGAAGACCTCATCACTCTCTTCAATATGTTTTTTTTCAATACCGCATATTGTAGATACAATCTCCATAAGCTCATCCTTTATTGAAATACCATCAACATACATATTACGCCTCCAGCGATTCTATATTTTAGCCGACACATAACAAGCCATTAGACCATGAGCCCGTTTGAGTCAGAACTATTCATAACAAAAGACCGCAATTGGCTTCAGACAAAACTTTTTCATAAAGGTGAAGGAACAATTCCGGTATTATTAATATTTATTGATGAAATAATAAATTGAGGATCAATTGAGTGGGAAAATAGATGCTTACGGATAAATTTTTTAACAGTTTTATTTTTCTGTTCACAAAAAGAAGAAAAATAAAACATAAATAGTACAATAATACAAATTCTGTAAATATTTATAAAAAAATATTGATTTTTTTACCATATTTACAATAACATGCACTAGATGGGTTGCGATAAATTTTCTTTAACACGGCAAATTAATTGATCCCATCACAACAGCTGCTTGTTCCAGCAAGTAGCTGTTGCTTATTTATTTTTTCTTTGATAAATTTAAATGAATTTTATAGTATTAAATAAGTACTCCTTTCACTTCCGATTTTTTCCCTTTCCAGGGAAAATATTATTTAAAATAAAATATTTAAACTCTAATATAAAAACAGGTTAAATATGCCCATTCGGTTTTGTAAAGAAAAAAATATAAAAAGTACCGGTACAATTATGTACCGGTTTTTTAAATCGATACCAAAAAAATCAAAATTCTACTTCGTGACACTGTTCATATAACAGAATATAGGTTATAAAATATAATTATCGATCATTTTTTCTTCGAGTGACTACTCAGTTGTTGAATAAAAATCTTTCTTGACTTTTTAACTTGAACCGGGGATTTTATCGGGAGAGGTATACAAATGAAAATTGAACATATTGCTCTATGGACAACTAATATAGAAAAGATGAAAATTTTTTATACCGCTTATTTCAATGGAACGGCAAATGAAAAATACACAAACCATACAAAGAACTTTGAATCATATTTTATCACTTTCGATTCAGGAACCCGTCTTGAAATAATGCAGCAGCCCTCCATCCCATTGAACCAAAACAATGTTGAAACTCAATATATTGGGCTCATCCACATTGCTTTTTCAACAGGAAGTAAAGAAAATGTTAACCAATTAACCAATACCTTAAGAAAAGACGGCTACCAGGTAGTGAGCGAGCCACGGGTAACCGGTGACGGGTACTATGAAAGCTGCGTACTGGATCCAGACAACAATAGAATTGAAATTACTGAATAATTTTTTGGTGGATATAACACATGCAAATAAAAAACTCTGGGCAGCCTGTCCCTTTTTCGGAGTGTGATCTCTGGGACCGGCAAAAAGACTTCTACTCGAACGAAGGAGTTAACGCCTGGCTCAACAAGATCCCATTTTATATAACCAGCAATCCCGCGATTGCTCAAAGCTACGCGAATATTATAACCCGGTTTATGCAGGATTATAAGAATAAAAAAGAGTATATACCGTCAAAACCATTTTATATTCTTGAGCTGGGCACGGGATCGGGAAAATTCAGCTTTTATGTGATAAAAAAGTTAAAGGAATTACAGCAGTCTTTACAGCTTACCGGAATTTCTTTTGTTTATGTCATGAGTGATTTTACCGAAAGCAATATTGAATTCTGGAAAGAGCATCCCCAGCTGCAGGAATTTTGCAAAGAAGGAATACTCGATTTCGCGCTTTTTGATATCGGGAACCAGGAAGAAATCTGCCTGGTCAATAGCGGAATTACTATTCAAGCAGGCGGAAATGAAGAAGGTTCAAACCCTCTTATTGTTATATCAAACTATGTGTTTGATTCCATTCCCCAGGATATTTTTTCCATAGAGAATGGCTCTCTTCATATTGGCAAACTGAACAGGTCTCCTGTTGTAGAGGAAACGCAGGATATGAATGACACCATTACCCTGAACCAGGGATCTACGGGCTTCGCGTATCATCCGGTCAAATTGCCGTATTATCCTGATGAGCACATAAACGGAATACTCTGGCATTATAAAAAAAATATTAACAACCATGCTGCCTGGCTTCCTATTGGGGCATTGCAGTGCATTAAAAATCTACAAAAATTATCAAACAATAAGCTGCTTCTCATCTGTACGGACAAAGGATCCTATAAATCCTATTCTCATGATAAGCGGTATCTTCCGGATATAACCCTGCATAATTCCTGTTTCTCTATTAGCGTGAATTTTGACGCGCTGGAACAGTATTTCAAACGCCTGGGAGGAGATTGTTATCACCAATTATATCACCCTGATTTCATTACTCTTAATACTTCGGTTTTTGTATTGGGGTCTGACTTTGACGCGCTTCCGGAAACAAAGCACGCGGCCAATGAATATCTTAACCGGCCCGGATTTATTGATATCTACGGGCTCTTTAAACATATTGAAGATACAAAAAATTCCTGCTCTCTTGATACTCTGTTGTCATTGCTGAAAATGACCGGGTGGGATCCCGAAGTATTTCAACGATTAATCAATGTGATATTTGAAATAAAAAATACCACTCCATGGCCAATAAACACCATTACAGAAATTCGGGATGCCATACCGTTCATTGCGGAAAATATCTATTACCTGCCGGGAGAAGATGATCCTTTTTCTTCGCTGGCCCAATTTTTTCAGGAAGGACGGGATTTTCGCCAGGCAATACGCTATTATCAAAAATCTATTGAACTCTACGGAAAAAAAGACACCACTTTTTTCTATATGGGTCTTTGTTATTATTACCTGGAAGACCTCGACAACGCGCTCAAGATGTACCAGGAAGCGGTGGAACTAAAACCGGATAATGTTGTGGCACGGGGGTGGGTTTCCCAGATCCGTTATGAGCAAAAAAAATTAAAATAGGATTATTATGGCTATCAGTTATAAAGACGTTGTCCCCTGGGGAAGGTCATTCGGTGAATACCGGAATATGTTTAATCTCACTGACGCGGACCTGAACAAAAAAATACTTGGATGCGGAGACGGTCCAGCTTCATTTAACATGGAAATGACGGAGAAGGGGAAACACGTAGTTTCAATTGATCCCATTTATCAATTCAGTACCGCGCAGCTCAGGGAGCGCCTTGACGAGACCTATGATGATGTCATTGGCCAAACTGAGAAAAATAAAGAAAAATTTATCTGGAAAGAAATTCCATCGGTAGAGGCGCTGGGAGAGATCCGCATGTCGGCAATGAAGCAGTTTCTTGCTGACTTTGAACAGGGAAAAAGCGAAAAAAGATATATATACGCAGAATTACCGGTAATTTCTTTTGAAGATAACACATTTGACCTGGCATTAAGCTCCCACTTCCTCTTTTTATATTCCGACAATCTTTCACTCGATTTCCACCTGGAATCGATACGTGAAATGTGCCGGGTGGCAAAAGAAATACGGATATTCCCTTTATTAGACGTTAACGCGAACCGCTCTTCATATGTTGATAGCATAAAAGAAGAATTTGCCGGTGAAAAAAGGGCCGTTAGCGTAATTGAAGAAAAAGTTCCTTATGAGTTCCAAAAAAACGGGAATACCATGCTTAAGATTAGTTCGGGCTCTTAAGAAACTGGATCTTAAACAGGGCTTGTTGCTGCTTGCCCCCTATCCCCCTGTGGGGGCACCATCTCCCCCTAACCCCCCGAGGGGGAAGAAGATGCTGAAAAAAGGTTTCTAAACCCAAAAAGGTACAGAGTCTTTCCAAAAACTCTTGCGCCCCCTTTGGGGGTTGGGGGGCCGATGGAAACAGACCCCGCTATAACCACAGTTTCTTCCGTACTTTCCCCGGCCATCCGGTGTCTGAGCGGAGCCGAAGACCCGGGTTCGCACTCATAATCATTAACAAAACACTGTTTTCGTTTAATTATTCAGGCCTTCCGAACCGATTATATTAAGTATGGGAGGATTTGTTTCTGAATGAATTTTATAGATAACATATATTTTAACTTTATATCATTTGGAGCGCTAATATCCACTTTATTTCTGCTTACTCTTGGCATATCGCTTATTCGCATCAAAAACCGGTCAAAAGCAACCTTTCATCTCGCGGTCGTTTTTTTATGGGAAGCGGTCCATAACCTGGGCTACATTTTCGCCTTTTCAGTATATGATCCCATTGTAGCCTATCACCGCTGGCTTTCAATAATAGGGGTGCTGCCGGCTATTGCTCATACAGCCCAATTTTTCTTTTACTATCCCAATGAAAAAAACCCTCGCCTTGCCAGAATTTTTTTGATAGCAATGTATACCACATCAATCGTACTCTCAGGTCTTTTTATTAGAAAATCATTAATTGTCGATAAAATATTTTTTACCGACGGGCAATTCTGGAACGTCAATGAAAAAACAATAGGTACTACTGTTGCCCTGTGCATAATATTATTCATCCTTTTGTATATCGGAATAGCAATCTGGCGAATTATTACCGAATTAAACACCACACGCAAAAAAAACATTACCGCAATGCTCATATCAACATTCATCGTTGTTCTGGCTCCCGCGATTCTTAATTTCCTGTCAAAATCGGGACAGATGTCAAAAGCGACATTTCATACGCTCTGGTGCCTTATTACTATTTTTGGATGGTTCTTTGTTGTAATTGTTTATATAAATACAACAACCGATAAAACAAGCTTTATGGACAAAATAATCGGGATAAGTTATGTCACGCTCCTGGTCATTATGCTTGTTATTGGTTATTTTACCCTGCACGACAGGGAGAACGCGTATGATGATGTACATATGCAGCAGCTGCCCCGTATGCTTCTTGACAACGATTACCGCACGGATGACCTGGAATACATTATCGCCTATCCCCATTCGGAAGCACCTTCTTTTTTAGAAAAAAAAGAAGGCATATCTATCGATTTTCTTAAAAACTATGATAATAAAAAAAATGATAAGCTGCTCATAACGGGCTTTCTAAAAAAAGATAAAGAAAAACAGCTTCATTATAAAGCATACACGCTCTATGTCTCAAAACAGAAAACCCTTTATGAAGCCGGTTTTTCCTATAATAGCTACCGCCAGTTTGTGCATATTGCTTCGCTCAAACTAATTGGTATACTCATAGGAACTCTCCTGGTTATTCTTGTTGGATTCAGGTTTTTCTTTTTTGGAACCCTGGTAAGTCCCTTGAGAACCCTTATTGAGGGGCTCAAAGATGTTGGGAAAGGAGACCTGGATATAAATATCCCGGTAAAAGTTAAGGATGAGATTGGTTATTTAACTCATAATTTCAACACTATGGTAAATACGATCAAATCAGGAAAAGAACAGATTGATGATTTTATAGACAACCTTGAAGCGAAAGTTGACGAAAGAACCGCGGAACTCCAAAAAACACTGAAAGAGATCCGGACCCTGAAAGTGCAGCAGGATGGAGATTACTTTCTAACCTCACTGCTTATAGAGCCCCTGAGCAAAAACCAGGCAGCCTGTGTTAACATTGATATCGACTTTTTTGTAAAAGAAAAAAAACAATTTCAGTTCAGGAAATGGAAAAAGGAAATAGGGGGTGATATTTGCAGCTCTCACAACCTTTTTCTTAAGGGGCGGCTTTACGCGGTGTTTCTTAATGCCGATGCCATGGGAAAATCCATACAGGGAGTGGGGGGCGCTCTTGTCCTGGGCGCTGTATTAAAATCCATTATTGACAGAACAAGGTTCTCTTCAATTGAACAGGAACAATACCCGGAACAATGGATACGGAACGCCTACACCGAACTGCAGCGGGTTTTTGAAGGTTTTGACGGGTCCATGCTCATATCCATAGTCCTGGGATTGCTTGATGATGAAACCGGCCTCATGTATCATCTTAATGCAGAACATCCCTGGACCGTGCTCTATCGCAATGGGAAAGCTTCATTTATTGAAAAGCAGCTCCTCCTTCGAAAACTGGGATTCCTGGTACAGGAAGAAGAATTTCTTTCAGTACGAACATTCCAGATGGAACCGGGAGATGTTATCATCGCCGGTTCCGACGGCAGGGATGATATTATCATGCAGGCAACAGCCGAACATAAGATAATTAATGAAGATGAAACTCTTTTCTTAAAACTTGTTGAAGAAGGAAAAGGTATCCTGCCCGATATTTATTCGGCTATTACCGGAAGGGGGGAAATAACCGATGATCTTTCTCTTCTGAGGATAGCCTTTACAAAAGACGAAAAAACAAATGAGCAGACAATAACAGAGCAAAAAAAACGGAGTAAAAAAACCGATGGAACCTCCTACTCCCTGGAAGAACTTGAAGAGGCATATACTGCTGATAGGTATAATCCTTTTATACTCAAAGAAATGTTGAAGCAGTTAATCAGGAATAAAGATTACTCCGGGGCCGTTCTTCACGCGGAACATTATATTGAAATACGGCCCGGAGACACGGAGTTTATTTACATCACTTCGTATTGTTTAATGAAAACAGGAAAGCTGAAAAAAGCAGGGGAACTGGGTGAACGGGTTCACCTGAGAGATCCTAAAAATATAAAATATCTTCTGCACCTGGCGAAGATTTATATGCATGTAAAAAAATATTTAGAGGCCGATCAACTTCTGGACCAGGTTCTTTTCCTGGACCCCGAAAACAGCAAAGCAGTCGATCTAAAACATACCCTATAACGTTTTCTGGGATTTCCAAAAAAGATAATTCACTACATTCGAATTGACTTCATCAAGCCCTAAGATATTGGCCGACAGGAGCTCATCAACAGTAAAGATAAAATCTTCTCCAAGTTTATCCAGGGTCAGGATAACCCGGCTGAAATATTCCCTGGGAAGACTGTCGAGGAGCAGCACAAAGGCTTTAAGATGCCGTTCATTTTCCAGCAGCAGCTGTATGCACTCGATATCAAGATAGATAAGAATATTCGAAATGGAAGTGAATATACTGGTAAAAAGAGAGTTATCAATATTTATTTCAAGAGCTGTCTCAAAAACATCACATATCCAGTCAGTTGTATTTTCATGCATCATATTTGAAATATTTAATTCAAGACAATTTATGGCAAAAAGAAGGGAATACAGATCACCGGGGATCTTGTTCTGTTCAATATTTTTTATATCAAACGCTTCAACATACTGAACCAGGTTCGATAATTCATCATCGGTCTTTAATAAATGCCAATTGGTAAATTTTGAATTAAATTTTTTAAGCCCGGTAAAAGCGAGGCTTTTTATTTCAAGGCAATGTTCTTCTTTGGCAACCTGATAATAAAAGTTAAGCAATTCATCTTCATTAAACGTCAATAAGGTTTTAAGAATAGCCTTTTTTAAATTTGTCTGCTCGCTAAATTCAGACACCAGGTCCGGAACATATTCACCTAATTTAAATTGTTTGATGATTATTGTATCGTCATATGAAAGAATCCTGTGAGAAAAATTTTTCTTGTACACTTCCCGGTCTAAAAAAGCTTCAAGATACAGGTTAATCCGGGCATGGAGATCATCAATAATATACTCTCGCACACTATCATCATCGGAACCGGATTTCGCCATTTCAAAAACGACCTGGTCCATAAGCTCAATAAAGTTGATGGATGCTTCGTCAGGTTTTATTAAAATATTAGGGGCAAAATACTCGCCAAACACCGCTCCGGCAGTCTCTGCGATTTTGCACAGTGCATCCTCTTTTGAGGAAGATGAAGTAATGAGACCATAGCAATTGTTCGCAACTTCGTATAACTGGTTTTTGTCTATCCTTGCTTCGCTTTTTATCATAAACTAAAAATCTGGTATTAAAATTTTCCTTCGCACAACAAAAGTGATAGTTTGGTGAATTTATGTCGAGAATTTTTTTATTTTTTTACCAGTCTATTTTGTGGTCATAGCAACGTCATTTGTACATACATTTTGACTGTATATTTTTTTTATATTACAAAGCAGCATTTTTATCTTGCCAAACTCCCAATGTGATGAGATATATGATAACGGAGGAATTTATGCCAAAACAAGCAGTCTATTATCAAAATGGTGAAGTAATTATCCGCACGGGCGAAACTGAAAAAAAAATGTACATTATTATTGAAGGAAATGTTTCTATCTCTCTTGTTGACGGTCAGAATACTATCACAGTAGCCAATTTAAGTAAAGGGGACTTTTTTGGTGAGATATCTCTCTTTAATAATATCCCCAGAAGTGCCAATGCCCTGGCTCTGGGAGATGTAAAGCTTGCCTATATTGATAATGAAGAACAACTTAGAATATTTTTACTCAAAAACCCCTCTTTTGCCGCAAAAATGGTCCATATTCTGGCTAAAAGACTGGCTAAAACCGATGAGATCCTTATTGGGAAAATAAGTGAATTGAATAAATTAAAAAATTATTATGAATCGGAAGACTCCCCTTATTTATAAGGAGGAGCGCTCTTCTTTCTCATAACGAGGGGTTTAAACCCCTCGTTATGAGAAAAAAGAGCGTGCTATTATTGCAGCTTAAACTTATTAACCATATTTTCAAGATCTTTGGTGAAAAAATTCATATCTTTGATCGTATGGGAAATTTCGTCAATTGAATTTGTTAAACTCAGGGCAATTTCATTAATCGAATTGATATTATTATTTACCTGTCCCGCGCCGACAGCCTGTTCCTGGCTCGCCCTGGCGATCTGTGAGATCATATTACGCAGGTTGGTTGAAAGCTCAATTATCTCTTTTGTTGATTTATGCATTTCTCCAACAAGATGAGTTGCCCGGTCAACTTCTTTTGTGGCAATACTCATTGATTCAACTGCTCCGCTAATGTCTTCAATAACATTCCGGATCATAGCGGATATCTCTTTTGTGGCCTGTGTTGTTCTATCCGAAAGTTTGCCTACTTCATCCGCGACAATAGCAAATCCCTTTCCTTCCTCTCCGTGATGAGCAGCCTCAATAGCCGCGTTAAGAGCAAGAAGATTTGTCTGACCGGCGATCTCCGTTATTACCTGGATAATTTCATTAATTTTCTCACTTGACTCGCTTAACGAGTCAACTTTTCTTGCTGAATCATTTACGACATCACCAATCCGGCTCATCCCGGTTACCGCTTCATCAATAAATTTGCTGCTTTGTGCCGCTGTATTTATTGCCTGGTCTGCCATTTCATCGATCTTTGATGCCTTTTCAGAACTTTCGATTATAATGTTGGTCACTTCTTTGACAATCTCTGTGGATTTTGTTGTCTGATCGAGCTGTTCTTTTGACCCGCTCGCCATATAATTGGTAATTTTACTTATAATACCACTATAATCACTAATATATTCGGAGATTTTTTTAATCTGTAAAAGAGTATCACGCAAATCTCTTACCATTTTGTCGAATGATTCTTCGAGCATCCCGGCAGTATGACCCGATTTTTTCTCTATCTGTACCGAAAGGTCACCGGTTGCCACTACCTGGGAGACTGCTGCCAGGTCACGGATCTCATCCACCTGGGCCGCTGACAGCTCCCTGCGCTGATGAAATTCTTTCCTGGTTAAATTGAATCTTACGTAGCTGATGCTTATGGTTATTACTATGGTTGATGACATAAAATAAAGATTATTAATCAGCTTATTCAGCTCATAACCCCTGTCCCCCCATATATAATTCGCGAACAGGTACATCCCAATAATAAGCAGACTGTTTGCCGCGCCATGGACAGGTTTCCAGGGAAGCAGCAGGGCAATGACAATAATAACCAGGTTTAACCCGGCATAATAACCGGAATCAAATCCGCCAAGATTGACCGTCATTACGGTTATCATTCCCGCGATAACAATCGATACAATATAGCCATGAATAATAGAGTTAAAACCCGATTTTGTAAACCGGATCACTAAATGCTGAACTATTGTTATAACAGTTACGGCAAGACGAAATACGCCAAATGAGTGCACAAGTTCTTCAGGAGCGGTAAAATAATCGAGAACAAAAAAAAGCGGAACAAGCACGATAACGATCATTGTGAGAACTTTCAGCCAGTCGTGAGTAAGCCTGTTAACATAACTATCAAACTTTGAGTAGTCTATTTTTTGTTCATTAGTATTTTCATTGGCATTGGGGGGTCCCATTATAGTGTTCCTTTCGCACATGATCCCATATTATTGGAAAATACTACTATAATAAGCGGGAAAAGTCAATTATTTTTTAAAACCTGCCTTTTGCCGGCAGGATATAATACAGTAATTATAAAAAAATAGTATTTGACACTACAGGATATGTAGGATAAACTTCAAGCCGTTATCCGGACACCTGAAAAACAAGTTATTCCATGCTGCTGCAAAGCCGGTTAGAACCTGATATCAAAAACATTGGGACATTACTATGGCAAAAACGCTAGAAGAAGAAATAAATTTTTACATACGCAAGAACAAGCTTTCTTTTTCCCCTTACCTGGAAAAATTATTCTATGAAGATTATTTCGACAAATCGATAACCACTATCCGAATAGCGCTCATTTTGTCATTTATTCTCTACTCCTCCTTTGGGGTTCTCGATATCTACATTGCTCCTTTAACCAAAAAATTTATCTGGATTATTCGTTACGCAATAGTATGCCCGCTGGTAACCCTTGTATTTATTAGCAGTTTTTTCAGCTTCTTCAAAAAAATCATGAGGCCTGTCATCTGTTTCATATCAATCGCACTGGGCTTTGGGATCATTGCGATGATAGCTACTTCCGTTGATATAAATACAGGTTTGTTCTATTACGCCGGGCTTATTCTCGTTCTTATGTGGATTTACACCTTTGTGAGATTGCCTTTTATTCTTGCCACTATAGTAGGCTGGATAATTGTCATTGGATATGAAATATCGGCTATTTTCTTCCAGGGAATGCTGGAATCCAGCGATCTTACCACCTTTTTTATTAACAATAATTTTTTCTTTATTTCTGCCAATATTATTGGCATGTTCGTATCATATTTCCTTGAATCATACGCCCGAAAGGATTTTTTACAGCGGCTTATTATTGTTGAAAAACAAAAAGATATTGAAAACGAAAAGAACAGGCTTAAAGACCGGAATGAGGTCATGGAAATGGATCTTAATATGGCCAGAAGTATACAACAAGAATTGATCCCTGGGAAAAATCCAAATGACAAAATAGCTTCCTTGTTTAAACCAATGGAACCGGTTGGCGGTGACTTTTATGACTTTATCCGCTTCAGGGAGCCGGATAAAATAGGGATATTTATCAGTGATGTTTCCGGGCACGGAGTTCCGGCCGCTTTTATCACTTCCATGATCAAGAGTATCATTAGCCAGGCAGGGCGCTTTAAAGAAGATCCTGCTGAATTATTGCTCCATTTAAATGATATATTGGCAGATAAAACTGCCGGGAACTTTGTAACAGCTTTTTACGCTATTTACAATATGAAAACCAGGCTGATTAAGTACGCCAATGCCGGACACAATTACCCCTATGTCGTTACGGATAATTCAATAGAAAGACTTAGCCAGGGCGCAAGCATGCCCCTGGCAATACTGGAAAATGAATACCTGGATACTCCGGAAAAACGATATAAAGATATCGAAGAGACTATCCCGGAAAACTGCAAAATCGTTTTCTATACTGACGGACTTATTGAAGCAGCCATAGATAATGATCCTCATAAACAGTTTGAAACAGTAATTGATAAAAAACTGCTCGAACTGAAACCGCAGAACTGCGAAAATTTTATCACCAACCTCTACCAGGAACTTGTTGACTTCGCCCAAACCGAAAGTTTTGAAGATGATATCTGCATAATCTGCATTGATGTGGATTGATTTGATCTAATTTGATTTAAATATAACAGTTTTTTCCTTGATAAATAATTATGGAAATTGAATTATGCTGAAATAATTATAATACAAGGAGAAACAAAACAGTGGAAAAGGCAGCAATTGGAGTAATCGGCGGTTCAGGACTGTATGAAATTGAAGGGGCAAAGGTACTGGAAGAAGTATCTATCGACACTCCCTGGGGAAAACCCTCGGATTCAATAACCATAACAGAGATCGAAGGGGTCAAAGCAGCTTTTCTGCCCCGGCATGGCAGAGGCCATGTCTATTTACCTCACGAAGTTAATTTCAGGGCAAATATCGCGGCTCTTAAAATGATTGGAGTTCAGGAAATAATAGCTTTTTCGGCTGTGGGAAGCCTTAAAGAAGAGATCCCCCCTCTTGACTTTGTTCTCCCGGACCAGGTCATCGACAGAACCAAATCACGGGTCAGTTCTTTTTACGGTGATGGTGTTGCCGCTCACGTAGGTTTTGGTGAACCTTTCTGCTCCAGGCTTCATGAAATAATCAAACCTGTTGCCGGGGACATGGATATCACCCTCCATACTAACGAAACATTGATCTGCATGGAAGGTCCTGCCTTTTCATCAAAAGCCGAAAGCAATCTCTACCGGTCCTGGGGAGCCGGGGTCATTAACATGAGCACCCTTCCCGAAGCCAAACTTGCCAGGGAAGCGGAAATGTGCTACGCGGTTATCTGCATGAGTACTGATTATGACTGCTGGCATGAAGAGGAAGAAGATGTTACAATTGAAATGGTAATACAAAACGTTACAATAAATTCAAGCAATGCCAAATCAATGCTCAAAACCCTGCTTAAAAAACTGGGAGAAGAACGATCCTGCGGATGCAGTGAAGCTTCAAAATACGCGGTTGTTACTGCGGAAGAGAAAAGAAACCCTGAGCAGACAGCAAAACTGAAAAAAATATTTCCGAGTTATTATTAAATTGTCGGGGGGCCGCCGGGGCGGTTTGTAACCCACAAGGGGTCCCCCTACAAGTGTTCATACATATAATTCTTCAAAACATCCCTTGCGGGGGCGCTCATATTTTCAAATTTGAGCGTATAATATAAAATATTTCCCTCTTCAATGGTTTTATTCGCGATTATTTTTGAAATAATCTCAAACTGAAATTCCATCAGCTCAAACTTAATAAAATACAAATGCCGATAATCAAGTTTTTCAGTAACCCGCACTACAACCTCAAAATCGTTTATTTTGTATAAGGTCCCGCTAATTTCCTCAGCCTCTTCCGCAGGTCCGGGGTCCGCGTTGAGAACAGACGCGGGGACAATTAAATCGCAATAGGGATGCCGCACCTCCCGCTCCCTGGAAAATTCTTCGGGAATTTCAATAGTCAGCAGTTTATTTTCCAGTTTCTTTGTATTGGTAATAAAGCTGTATTCAGCATCCCCGCTGCGCCAGAGAAAAACCTTAACAGGGTTCTCTCCTGTGAGGCTCTGAAGCCGCCTGGGGTTTCTGAACAGACGCAGGATAATTCCCTTTTCATTCACGTCCTCTGCTATTTTCCCCAGGAAAATCTCCTTCTTTTCAGTAACAAAATAGAGAAGTTGATTTTTCTCGATATTTGACATACTTTCCAGTGGTCTTTTAAAATTTGCCGGGTGATACAGCTTTTCGTAAATAATCG
Organism: bacterium; assembly: GCA_024224995.1. The sequence goes on from JAAENB010001175.1 coordinate 24,733, forward strand.
TTATATCTTTGCAGATCGCTGCCAGGGAATCCTCTGCCTCATTTCCCTCTCTTAAAAATTCCAGGAATTTAGCAACAGCTGACTCAAAGAATTGAGAATATGTCAAAAGCTGGGTAGGATTCGAAAGCCTGAGTATCCCCACCATATTGTTGATAATCTTGATCTGAAAGTTTGAAAGCCCCAGGCGCTTCATTTTAAATAGAAAAAGCTGCTGATCATTGAACTTCCGGGCTTGCTGACTCCGGTAATATTTTATTAACCCGAACAGAAGAATTACCAGCGCGAAAAAAAGCAGGAGCAATATTATTTGCGTGGGTGTACCCACACTGAATTTTACCCCAAAAACCGTAGAGCCATCAGTACCATTCATATTGTCCTCCTGTACTATAACCATATATTGTAGAAACTACAAAGTCAAATAAAAAACAGGTGAAAGGTTCAAGGGGCAAAACAAAACATGTTGATAACTATCGTTAAGGAATCTAAAAAATCAAATTAAATTGTGTTTTTTCAAAGGGTCAATAGGGAATACAGTTCGATATACAGGTTTGCCACGGACCTTTTCCCTGAATTTAACGGTTTTGGTCATGATTTTGACTTATTTTGTTTATATCAGGGCATTTTTTTAAGGAGTCTATATCACTCCGGGCATACCTCGCCCTTCTCCTGGCTTACCGGAGGCAGATTGGGGTTCGATTAGGGTTTTATTTATAGTATAATATAGTAATTTTGTCTATAATAGAAACTTTTGCAGGGTCTCCTGATTGGGAACTCCCCAAAACATAACAAAGGTCTTAATTCCGTCATATTTACCCTCACTGAAAATATAGTTGTGTGGATACTTATCAACATCCCCTTTTGGATCTTTGGAGAGAAGCAGATCGTCCAGATAGTTATTTATTGCGAAAGCAATGATTGCGGAAACCGACAACTTATGGACCTTACGTAAGTCGAGACAATTCTCATACACCGACGAGTCAAAAACGACGTGGCAGTGATACCACGGTTCGGCTCCGCTCACCGCAGGCTCGTCCTCAAGGGGACTGAGCTGGTATTTGACAGTGCCGAACATCTTGTAGTCAAACGGATCTTTTTCCATAACCTTTTGGATAAGCAGTTCCACGAGACGACTTCGGGCAATACCCATCGTTTTGGCGGAAGATTGCAGCAGCTCGAAATTTTCCAGAGTTATATTGAAAGTAGTGTAAACCAGATGCATAATGATTCTCCTGATGTAAAAATTTGAAGTAGAAACACAACCCCTCATTAATAGGACGAATGGGAAGGCCTTTTGATGAAATTTTTTTTTAAATTTTCGCGATTTTTTTACTTTTTTACTTTTTTACAAAAAATTTACAAAAAAACGGTCAAAAAAGTTGACGATAAACGAATATTCGTTTATTTTAGAAGTATGAGAATAAGGGATGATAAGAAATACGAAGCAATCAGCAACGCGGCCATTGCGTTAATCAACAGTGAAGGGTTTGCCGCAACGTCCATGTCGAAAATTGCTAAAAAGGCAGGAGTTTCTCCGGCAACGATATATATATACTTTGAGAACAAAGAAGACCTGTTGATTAAAACCTATATGATGGTAAAAAAAGCTTTTGCCGATGCGATCCTGGAAGGAATCGATTTAAACCAGCCGGTGAACACGGTATTTCGTACTGTCTGGTTCAGGTACTATGATGTTATTAACCAGCATCTTGATGATTTTATTTTTACCGAACAATTTTCCAATTCACCCATTGTTGACAGGATTGACCATGAAGAAATTGAATCCTATTTTAAGCCCTTAATTTATTTGATCGAACAGGGCCAGCAGGAAAATCTCATAAAGGAGATGCCCTTTGATATGATCGTTGCCTGCGCTTTTTTTCCTGTAGTTTTTCTTATAAAAAGCAGCTGTAAAGGAAATTTTGAACTGAACAAAGAGAACCTGGAACTGGTATACCAGGCGGCATGGGATGCCATTAAAAAAGAATAATTTTTTTTCTAAGATATAATAAATGAATATTCGTTTATTTTAAAATCCGGAGGGAACAAATGAAAATAAAAAACAAAATAAGAATATCAACAAGAAGCAAAAAACTGCTTATATTCAGCGTACCGGTTTTGCTGATTCTCATTGCAATAGGCAGTGCAGCCTGCACTACGATGTCCCGAATACCATTCAAAGGAGCACAAAAAATGACTATTGAACAATCAGAGAACTATAAAAACGGCCTCTTCATCAATCCATCGGGTAATGGAACCGTAATGAAAAGTAAAGCCTGGGATACAATGAAAGAATATCTCTTTGGCAAACAAGAGCGCGTTCCCAAAGAACCCCTGGATGTTTTAACAGTAGATCCCGGAACTCTGCTGAGCACAGATGAAGAGGAACTCAAGGTTACCTGGCTGGGCCACTCTTCCACAATCATAGAAATTGAAGGAAGCCTCATCTTCACGGACCCAATATTCAGCAAGCGCCCGTCCCCTGTTTCATTTGCCGGGCCAAAACGCTATCACCGGTCCTTAGCCCTGAACCCAAAGGATTTTCCTGAGATAGACCTGGTTATTATTTCACACGATCATTATGATCATCTCGATTACGGTACTATCAAAAAGATCCATCATAAGGTGAAGCAGTTTATTACTCCATTGGGAGTGGGCGCGTACCTGGTAAAATGGGGCGTTTCTCCTGAAAAAATAACCGAACTGGACTGGTGGCAGGAAACGAAGACCATAAAAGGGCTAAAAATCGCTGCCACGCCGTCCGAACATTTCTCCGGCCGGGGCCTTTTTGATACATATGAAACGCTCTGGGCTTCATGGGTCATCAAAGGGAACAAACACCGGGTCTTCTATAGCGGAGATTCTGCCTATACTCCGGCATTTAAAAAGATCGGGCAAAAATACGGTCCCTTTGATATTACTCTCATGGAAAACGGCCAATACAATGAACGATGGGAGCATGTCCATATGCTGCCGGAGCAGTCTCTCCAGGCTCACCTGGACCTGCGCGGAAAGGTTATGATCCCGGTCCACTGGGGCGCCTACAACCTTTCTTTCCATGACTGGTTTGAACCTGTAGAACGGCTCTTAAAAGCAGCAGAAAAACATCCTGTCACTATTGCAACTCCCCGCATTGGCGAAACTGTTGTTTATGATAAATATATCCCAACTGCCTACTGGTGGCTGAATCAGGGTAAAAAAGAGAAGGCTGTTGCCGGTTTAAGCAGCAGTACCGGGAAAATGGCTTTGAGTGAGAAATAAGAACAGGGAAAAAATACGGAAGAAACTGTGCTTGCACCGGGGCCTATTTTGCGAAGATGCTCCGGCAAGGGTTTGGTTCTGAGAGACGTTGCAGTGCAACGCCTTTACTGGCTGGTTTCCGGCCAGGGCTATGGAGATTCCGGGAAGGGTGCGACCCCTACGCGGTGTTTATCTGGGATTCCCCTCTGTGGTGTTGACCCGGGACAAATCTCCGGGAAACCAACCCGTAAAGACGTTGCACGCAACGTCTCTCTTTCCGGAAAACCAGCCCTATTTAAAAAGAGTTTCTTGAGAGAAGTTACGAATAAATTTGCATTTTTTCCTTTATCTTTATCCCCCATTCTATAAGATAGGGTATTATGGATTTTATCATCGACTTTCATACTCATATTTTTCAACAGGATATCTGCGGCAACAGGGATTCATGCCTGGATGATGAACAATTCAGATATCTCTATAAGGATGCCCGGGCCAAACTAATTGACCATACTGTCCTTCTTGAATCAATGAAGGACTCAGGTCTTACTCATGCAGTGGCAATGGGTTTTCCCTGGATAAAAAAAGAGTATGCCCTGGAACAAAACCGTTATTTCAGTACAATAAACAAAATTTCTCAGGGCACAATCCTCCCCTTTGGAACAGTTCCCCTGGAAGCAAAAGACGATATCGACACCTGGGTTCGAGAGATAAAGGAAATGGGGCTGTTTGGCATTGGGGAAACAGCCTTTTATCTTGATGGGATGAACGAAACCAATTATGAATACCTTGAAAACCTTTTAAAAGGGGCGCGCAAGTACTCATTACCCCTGTGCCTGCATGTAAACGAACCCGTGGGGCATCTTTACCCGGGGAAGTATGATCCTTCGTTCTCACGCTTATATCCCCTGGTCGCGGCTTACCCCGATGTGACCATAATTTTCTCTCACTGGGGCGGAGGCCTTCCCTTTTATGAGCTCATGCCCGAGGTTTCCAAAGCCTTTAAAAACTTTTATTATGATACTGCTGCTTCTCCATATCTTTATGATGATACAGTCTATACCGCGGCAGCAAATATTATTGGAACCAAAAAAATACTGTTTGGAAGCGATTTTCCCCTGCTACCCTTTGAACGGTACAAAAAACCTATAGAAGAAAATATACAGGACAAAGAAGCCCAAAAGGGTATACTCGGCAATAACGCGGCCAGGCTTCTGGGGCTTACGGAATAATACTATGAAGATCCTTGTTTGCGTAAAACAGGTTGTGGAAAGCACCTCTCCCCTGGAAATTGATCCGGAAAAGGGCTGGATCAGGGATTCCGGCTCAATAAGCTGCCGGATGAACCGCTTTGATGAATATGCCCTGGAAGAGGCAGTTCAGATCAAAGAAAAATTGGCCGGGGTTACAATTGATGCCCTTTCCATAGGCCCGGAGAGAGTACGATCCGTACTAACAAAGGCTCTGGAAAAAGGAGCAGACAATGCTGTTTATATACCGGACACCAGCCCCGGGTATACTCTTCCGGCAGCACGGGCCGCCATAATAGCCTGGTACGCCTCATCCGGGGACTATGACCTTATTTTTACCGGGGTTATGGCAGAAGATGATATGGAATCCCAGGTTGGCCCTTTAACAGCAGCAAAACTGGACATCCCCTGCGCCGTATCTGTCATTAGCGAGGTTCTCTCTCCCGGTGAAAATAAAATAACAATCGAAAGTGAAATAGAAAAAGGAATCCGGGCAAAAGCGGAATTATCCCTCCCAGCCCTGCTCACAATCCAGTCCGGCATAAACCGGCCGCGATACCCATCTCTCTCAAATGTTCTCAGGGCAAAGGCACAGAAAATACCGGAGCTTATTCCGCCGGAACCGCTATTAGCAGCTATCAATCCAGGAATTTCCCTGTCCATACCCCAAAAATTAAAACAGGGAACCGTTATAGAAGGAACAACAGAAGAAAAAGCAGACAGGCTCATAAGTATTCTCCGGAGTAAATCGTTATTATCATGAACAATAAAAAAATCCTTCTCATTATAGAGACTATCAACAATAAACCAATAGCGTCAACAATAGAGCTTATCAATTTTTCCCGGATACTTTCTCCGGATAATCCCGATGAAACAGGGATCATTGTAAGCGGAAGCTCCATCAAAGAAACAGCCGCGGAACTGGCCCAATCCACAGGAATGGATGTACTGGCACTGGAAAACGAACATCTGGAATATTATAATTATGATATCCTTTCACAGATTATTTCCGGCCTGATGCAGGAATCTTCACCAAAATATATCTGCCTGCTCCATACCATGCAGGGGTCGCAAACAGGAGCTTTTATCGCTGAAAAAGCCGGAATGAGGTATCTCACATCAGTTGACTCCTGCTCCGTAAAAGAAAAAAAACCGGTTTTTACCAGGTCCGTATTTAACGGAAAAATGAAAATGAACACCGGAACAGAAGAAGAACCAGCAGTAATAACACTGGAACCGGGAGCCTTTGCCCTGAAAAAGACAGAACCGGAAATTCCGGAAAAGAGTCCCGGAATTATGGAGCTTCAACAGCCTGAAATGTTACCCCGCAGGTATGTCCCTCTTGGCTATGAAGAACCCGATGAAAAGGAGAATCCCATAGAAGAAGCAGAAGTAATAGTTGCTGCCGGAAGAGGGATAGGAAAGGAAGAAAACCTGGAACTGGTAAAACAGGCAGTTACTCTTTTCAAAAATAGTGCCATCGGAGCCTCCCGGGCTATTTGCGACCGGGACTGGCTGCCCTATTCCTGCCAGGTAGGGATAACCGGGAAAACCGTAACACCCCGGCTCTATCTTGCCTGCGGTATTTCAGGCGCCGGCCAGCATATTTCAGGGATGAAAAACTCACAAATGGTTATTTCTATTAACAATGACCCTGACGCGGCAATTTTCTCAATTTCCGATTATATAATAGTAGAAAACCTGGCAGTATTTTTGCCATTATTTATTAATAAATACCATGAATCGAGTGAAAAAGAGCAATGAAATGCGCGCGATAAAATCGTTTCCTCCGGAGGAGCCGAATATAAAACCTGCGCTTTTCTTGCCTGGGAAGGAAACCTTTCTTTATGTGAGATCTATGAAACACGGCCGGAAACATGCAAAAACCTGGTTCCCGGTTCCACAAAACTCTGTTCTTTATGGGGCTCTCCCGAATAAAACCCAAACAAAAAGGATTAATATCGTTGACAGGTGCAAATATTATGATAAAATTTTATAATGAGGTATATGAACTATACGAAAGCCGGGAAACCACAGAAGAAAGAATATCTTCCGGCTAATAGAGGATCATAATGGGCGAAAATAATGATTTAAAAACAGGCGATACTCTTTTTGATGATGACGAACTTATTTTTTCAGATGAGGTGGATGAAGACTCATCAGCAGAAAAAAGTACCAAAGCCTGGAAAATTGTAATCGCTGACGATGAAGAAGAAATACATAATATAACCAAAATGGTACTGAGTGACTATACTTTTGAAGGGATCGGTTTTGAATTTATCAGTACTTATTCGGGTGAAGAAACAAAGACAATTCTGGAAGAGCACCCCGACGCGGTTATGATTCTTCTGGATGTAGTAATGGAGACCGATGACGCCGGGCTCCAGGTCGCGAAATATATACGCGAAGAACTTAAAAATACATTTGTCCGAATAATCCTCCGGACCGGTCAGCCCGGCAAATCGCCGGAAAGAAAAGTTATAATGGAATATGACATTAATGACTATAAAGAAAAGACCGAACTGACCAATCAAAAATTATACACAACGGTGATGTCTTCTCTCAGGTCCTACAGGGATCTCAAAATAATTGAAAGAAACCGCATTGGCCTGGAACAAATAATCAATTCATCACCTCGATTATTTGAGCACCAGTCTATTCAGCAGTTTACTACAGGAGTTCTAAGGCAGCTTCTGGACATTCTTTCCCTGGATGAAGGTATGGCAGAATTAAGACCTTCCGGTTTTGCCATTTCCAAAGAAAAGGGTGAGATGGAAATTATTAGCGCAACCGATGAATTTGAGCAGTATATCGGTAAAAACGCAGAGGAAGTCCTGCCGCAGGAGATTCAAGACTATTTACATAGAGCAATTTCAGAAAAAAGCAGTCTCTTTATTGGGAAAATATTTATTGGGTGCTTTTTCAGCGAAGACGGATCGATAAATATTATCTATCTCAACGCCCAAAAGGAACTGACAGATCTTGAGCGTGATCTTATACTTATCTTTTCCACAAATATTGGGGTAGCCTTTGACAATATCCACCTGAACAAAGAGATTGTTGAAACGCAAAAAGAAGTAATCACTACCCTGGGTGAGGTTGTTGAAACAAGATCAAAAGAGACAGCAAACCATGTAACACGGGTCTCGGAATTTTCCAGTATCCTGGCTACACGGTTAGATCTTGATGTAACTGAAGTGGAAATGCTGAGACTGGCCTCTCCAATGCATGATGTGGGAAAAATCGGAATTCCCGACTCCATATTAAACAAACCGGGAAGACTAACGGACGAAGAATTTGATATAATTAAAACTCACACCACTATTGGATACGAGATCCTTAAAAGTTCCAACAGGGAAATAATGAAAATGGCAACTATTGTGGCGCTTCAGCACCATGAAAGATGGGACGGAAAAGGGTACCCAAACGGGACCAAAGGAAAAGACATTCATATTTACGGACGAATTACAGCAGTTGCCGATGTATTTGACGCGTTAACACATAAACGTGTTTATAAAGAGCCCTGGGAAGTCGAAAAAGTGGTCAATATTTTTAAAGAAGAAAGGGGAAAACAGTTCGATCCTGAAATAACCGACATTTTCCTTGAGCTTATTGATGATTTCCTCGAAATAAACGAAAAATTCAAATAGATTCAAAAAGGCGAGATCCGGAGATCTCGCCTTTTGCTATTCTTATTTTCCTGCTTTCTCTTTTACTATATCAACAACCTTTCTTACGTCCTGGGAAGAATCCTTATTTATCACCAGGATCTCTCCTCCTGCCTCTACCACAACAATATTTGAAAGGCCCACAACTGAAACACGCATGCCTTCGGTAAAAACAGAGCAATTATCGGAATTTACGAAAATTGCTTTATCATCAACAGGAGTCCTGTTATTGTCACTATTGGCAGGCAGAATATCATCTATCGATTTCCAGCTTCCAAGGTCGGCCCATCCAAAATCACCTGGGATAACCACGCGGTTATCGGCATGTTCCAGGATACCATAATCAATGGATATGGACTCTACCGTATTAAAAATATCTTCTATAATGGCCCAGGTTTCGGGATCATTTGATTCCATTTTACCGGCATCTGACTGGCTGAGCTTTTCAAAGGCTTTAACATGATCGGGCAGTAATTTGTTGAAATATTCCATAATAAGAGAGGTTTTCCATACAAAAATACCGCTATTCCAGTAATAATTTCCCGATTCAAGGTACTTTTTAGCCCGGTCAATATCGGGTTTTTCCACGAACCTGTCAACGTCACGGACATCTCCGGTCGCGCCGTCCACGGATTTGATATAGCCGTACCCGGTCTCCGGGTAGCTGGGGTTAACACCTATTGTAACAATTTTTCCTTCTTCCGCCTCTTTTACGGCTTTTTCAAGGATCGACACAAAGGTATCTTTTTGCTTAATAAAATGATCGGCAGGAAGGACGATCATAATAGAATCATCATACAGCTTTTCCAGGTAAAGAGCCGCATACAGAACCGCGGCAGCCGTATTCCTGGGTCTTGGTTCCGAAAGAACAGAGCCCTTTATTCCGGCATCGGCGATTTCTTTTCGAGACAGGTCTTCATACTTCTTTGAAGTAACAACCAGGCATTGTTCGGGCTTAAGCGGGAACAGGCGTGTTATTGTTTCTCCAAGCAATGTTCCCGAGCCTGAAAGGTTATGGAACTGTTTTGGTTTATTATCACGACTTAAAGGCCAGAGCCTGGTGCCTGCTCCGCCTGCCATAATCATAGGAATAACTTTCATTGAATACTTAATCTCCCTTTTTCATTAAATTTTAGTATTAATGGCTCTTTTTTTACCGCATCAGGGAATTTAACAAGAGCCTGGCCTTTTAAGCCAAAGCTGCCTCTTTTTTTAGTAAAGGCGTTAAGAATAGCTTTACCCAGGGCCTTTGAACTGAATTCATTATTTATCCGTAAAACTGATTTCTTACCAACATTTTTAATATCCGTGGTCTTTCCCGCAACAAGATTACTGGAATTTACCACGAAATCGTATTGCAGGTCTTTAAACATCAATTTTGCTTTGGTCTTATTTTCCATTACTATGTCAAATGAGACCTTCATTTTTACGTCAAGGTCAGCAGGATTAATGATTTTTTTAGGTTTTCTCCCGGAAATAATGTCATTGAACATGCCAAAAACCTTGTCTTTATTCACAAGATTTTTCCCGCTTTTTTTCATGGCGTTTGCTATCTCTTCAAGAGATGGTTTCTGCACTTTGAAGTTTGCTATCCGAATTGAGGGTTTTATTGCCGGTATTTTCTTTCTTAATTGATACTTAAATGAAATATTCTTTTTTAAGGCGGAAAACGCTTTGGGCAGCGGGATAACTATCTCCATATCAACAACACAATTAAGGTGTTCCTTTCTCGCGTAATCCCTGACAATATTTATGATATCAGTATATTTCAGGTTTACCGTGAACTTGGAGACCTCTTTTCCCCGTGACCTTATCTTAAATCCTTTGATTGCAGTTTTCATCAGCTGCTTGTTCTCAACAGAGAATTTAAGGCGAATATCATCAAGTTTTAGACCGATTGGATATGGATTGGTAATTCCAATGTGAAAAGCAAAGGTGATATCTCTTAGACTAATGGACTCAATATCAAATTTTTCAATTTTTGCCGTGGGCTTTTTATTAAGACCCAGGGTTTTACAGGACGATACAGCCACAACCAGTATCAAAAACGGCAATAATCTTTTTAATGTTTTTTTCATGTTTCCTCCTCAAAGACAGCTTTTTATATTTTTCTGAGTAAGAGCTGATAAAATATGCATGCTTATCATTAAAGTGTCAACAAGAATTCATTGATATTTCGATAAAGAGGGGGAGGGAGGGAAAGAAACTAGTGATCCAGCATCAAATTTTCATCTAATTTCCCAATTTTCACGTTTTGATTTCCGAATAAGATCCATACTCCCGTGAGTTATTGAAACAATCACAACACTTGTCTCTATAACCTTATAGACAATTCTATAATCATGAAATATAAGTTCACGTATTTTTTGATTATTAAACTCCGGAACGATCCTTCCGAGTTCCGGAAAAGATATTAGATGCTCAATAGCTTCTAATACTCTTTCAATAAAATTGATAGCATAAACAGGTGAATCCAGGGCAATAAAATCACCAATATTTTCCAAATCTTGTTGAGCTGTTACCGACCAACGGATTGCGCCCATTTACTCATCCTGTTTTTTACATCCTCATGACTAACAATTCGACCTTCATCTATGTCATTTAACCCTTTCTCAACTTTCTGTTTAAAATGCAATTCCGATATAATGTCTGTAATGGTACAATCATCCGGTAATTGCTGAATTAGTTTTATAGACTCTTTTTTAACATCATACATGTATATACCTCTATTCAGTATTATTCATTACCTAATATAATATACATAATATGAGTATCTATTGGCAATTACTAATAGCTAAATTTCAAAAAAAAACATCTAAAAATATTGAAATTTAAATTTAGACTTCACACTATTAAAATTTTTATATTAATAACAGGATTTTTTTCTCAAAAACCCTATTTCTCCGATTAATTTATTGACAGCGAAAGGGGGGCTTATAAATTAATTCACTTATTGGGTCAATTTTGGGCCTCAATATTTAACCGGCATAATAACCTGTATAAAGGAATTATTAATATATTGGAAATGAGTGGTACCCCAATCCTGCGCATTTCACTCGGTACGATTTAACAGAAACTAGTAAGGAAAAAGGAATTAGAAATGAGTAATTTACAGACTACATACTCAATGAAAGCATCCGAAATCGATAAGAAATGGGTGATTGTTGATGCTGAAGATAAGATACTGGGAAGACTTGCAACAGAAGTTGCCATGATCCTGCGTGGGAAAAAGAAGCCGGGATATACTCCTCATCTCGATATGGGAGATTTTGTTGTTATTATTAACGCTGAAAAAGTTAAATTAACAGGAGCAAAATCCCTGGATAAAGACTATTTTTCACACTCACAGTATCCTGGTGGAGAAAAGTTCACAAATATCCAAAAGATTATGAAAGAGAAGCCTGAATTTGTTATTGAACACGCGGTAAAAGGTATGCTGCCAAAAACCAGGCTTGGAAGACAAGTATTTAAAAATCTCAAGGTTTACGCCGGGACCGATCATCCTCACGCGGCACAAAAACCGGAAGCAATCGAGCTATAAAAAGGAGAATATAAATGGCAGAACAATATTACGCAACAGGAAGAAGAAAATCGTCAATAGCACGGGTATACCTTAAACCCGGTTCCGGAAATATTTATGTAAACAAACAGCCCATGACCGACTATTTTAGAAGAGAAACTCTTGGACTGGTTGTACGACAGCCTCTTGAGTACATTGGGCAGCTTGAAAATTTTGATGTTTATGCCAATGTTTGCGGCGGCGGCTGGTCCGGTCAGGCCGGAGCAATGAAGCTTGGAATAGCCAGATGCCTTGTACAGGTAGACGAAAAAAATAAAGCAACTCTTCGAAAAGGAGGGTTTCTAACCAGAGACTCAAGAAAAGTGGAACGAAAAAAGCCGGGTCAGAAAAAGGCACGGAAGAAGTTTCAATTTTCAAAACGTTAAAATCCTGTTTTACACAGGATCAACACAGAAAAGGATGCCAAACGGCATCCTTTTTTGCTGGAGGCCAGGGGGAAGGTAATCGGAGGCCCTGTGGGCCGGGTGATCGGTGATCGGTTAAGAATGACACCTGCGGTGCCGGGAAAAATACGGAAGAAACTGTTTTTAAAAAATGGATCGGTTTCAGCATGGGGCTACCCGGGGGTGAATCCCCGGGCTACATGACTATACCCCTCCGGGGTATTTCTGGTATGGGACCGAATCGCCCGCAGGGCATTGGTTGA
>JAAENB010001176.1 GCA_024224995.1 bacterium
ATTCGGAATGTAAATTATGCCTGCCTGGAGTGATGCCTCGGCAGGTTGTGAGGCTGTTTGAGCGGAGCGAGTTCCGAACGTTCTGCAGAGGTATTACTCCAGGCAGGCATAATTTACATTCCGGCTTGATATACCGTATATTAAGACGCACCCCGGGTGGACTTTAAAAAAACTATTATGAAAATATAATAGTTCACTGTTAACGGGGCATAACAGCGGTCCGGTATATATTCCTCCCAACACTTTTTGCCGCTCCCCCCTTTTATCTACTTGCAATATAATTCCAATTAGACTATCTTAATAATGGGTATAAGTCTAGAAGTTTATTTTTAAAGAGTTGCGCGGGACAATGAAAGTATTTTTTCGAAATCTTCCTATTCGTTTTAAACTGTTGATCGGGTATTCCATCCTGTTTGTATTGGCTATACTGGTGAGCAGTTCATTTATGTATGTTCTCCTGCGTCATACTATTACAACGAATATCTCCAATGAACTCAAGAACACCAATGCAAGTTTGCTTAATATGGTGAAGTCAACCCTGGATGTTTCGATCAAGAATCATTTACGGGCTGTTGCTGAAAAAAACAGGGATATTGTTGCTTATCTGTACGCGCAGTCCCAGGCGGGTTTAATGACCGGGAACCAGGCAAAAAAGCTTGCGGCCAGCATTCTGCTCAGTCAAAAAATTGGGGATACGGGTTATATCTATTGTCTTACCAGTAAAGGAGTTCTGGAAGTACACCCCAAAAAAAAACTTCGGGGAGTGAATATTTCGGAATATGAATTTGTGCGGCAACAGATAAGACGTAGAGACGGATATCTTGAATATGACTGGAAAAACCCCGATGAACATTATCCGCGGCCAAAAGCCCATTATATGACGTATTTTAAACCCTGGGATTGGATAATTTCCGCCTCTTCATACCGGGAGGAATTTACCTCCCTGGTTAATGTGAGAGATTTTCGAGAGCGTCTTTTGTCGATCCGGTTTGGAGAAACCGGGTATCCCTATATTATTAATAGTCAGGGAACGCTGATTATTCACCCGAAACTGGAAGGAGTAAATATTTTTGACTCAGAGGACGCAAAAGGACGGAGATTTATCCAGGATATATGCAGCCGAAAACGCGGTAAAATTATATATCCCTGGCAGAATCCGGGAGATGAGGCAGCCCGGGAAAAACTGGTTATTTTTGATTATATCCCGGAGTTCGACTGGATTGTGGCCTCGTCCAGTTATCTTGAAGAATTCTACAGCCCCTTGCGGACAATCCGCAACAGTATTATTATCATGAGTTCCGTCACGTTTCTATTGTTTTTTTTACTGACCCTGTGGTTGAGTTCGTTTATAACTCACCCGCTTCAAATACTACGAGACCGGTTCGAAACCGGCGGCACCGAAGATCTTACTATGCGCCTGGAAGTGTTGTCCCAGGATGAAGTGGGCCAATTGGCGTCGTATTTTAATGAATTTATGAAGAAACTCGAAAACGCCCACAAGATACTACAGGGAGAGATTGTGGAGCGGACCCGTGCCGAGCGTGAATTGCGTAATTATCATGAGCATCTTGAAGAGCTGGTTGATGAACGGACACGGGAACTGGCGCATATTAATGACCGGCTCCAGGAAGCGAAAGAAGAGGCAGAATGGGCTCAGCGTATTGCGGAACATAATGCCATGCTTGCAGAAAAAGCCAATAACGCAAAAACGACCTTTCTCGCAAACATGAGCCATGAGCTGCGAACGCCGCTGAATGCGATTATGGGATTTGCCCAACTGCTTGGACGAAATAAAGCCCTGTCCGATGATACCAGGTCAACAGTAGCAATTATTGACCGGAGCGGAGAACATTTATTGGAATTGATTAACTCAGTGCTTGAAATGTCCAGGATAGAAGCGGGACAGAGCGTGGTTGTAAAGACAGGTTTTGACCTGATCCGTATGCTTGATGACCTGGAAGCAATGTTTCTTTTGCGTGCGCAAAAGAAGGGACTTACTCTCTTTTTTGAGTATGATGAGGAAATTTTAAGGTTAATTAAAACAGATGAAAGCAAACTTCGCCAGGTTCTAATAAATTTAATAGGAAATGCCATTAAATTTACGGAAAAAGGAACGGTTTTATTACGGGTTAAGCAGGATGTGCCGGTAACAACAAAAGAAAATGAAAATTTACGCAGGTTTCATTTTGAAGTGGAAGATACAGGACCCGGAATACCGGGTGAAGACATTGAAACATTGTTTGAAACATTTACCCAGGCAAAGGAAGGGCTCAAGTCTATGGAAGGAACCGGGCTAGGCTTGTCTATTAGCAGTCAACTGGTAAAGCTGCTTGGCGGCGATATTACTGTTCAAAGCCGGGTAGGAAAGGGAACGAGTTTTTATTTTACTATTGAAGTTGAACAGGTGGGAGCCGGAGAAATAGCGGATCAAAAAATTACGGAGCGGGTTATTGAAATTGAGCCGGGATCAAAAGCACCGGATAATAGATCGTATCGTATCCTGGTTGTGGAAGATCTGTTTGAAAATAGAATGCTGTTATGCAGGCTGCTGGAACAGGTCGGTTTTGAGGTCACGGGGGCTCAAAACGGTAAAGAGGCGGTTGAACTGTTTGAAGAGTGGCAGCCCCATTTTATATGGATGGATTTACGGATGCCGGTGATGGATGGATATACCGCGATGAAAGAGATCCGGGAAAAAATGGAAAATAATTATTTGGGGTTTAAACCTTTTATTGTCGCGTTAACAGCATCGGCGTTTGAAGAGGAGAAAACCACCGCTCTTTCAAAAGGGTTTGATGATTTTGTGCGAAAGCCTTTTCGGGAAGCTGAGATCTTCGGGAAGCTTGAAAAATACCTTGGGGTAAAATATATATATGAAAATATACCGGGAAAACAGGCCGCAAATAGAGAAAAAAGGCCAGGTGAAGAAATAATCGCGGGCCTCAAAACAGTTGCTCCGGGGATTTTGAACAGGCTCAAAGAAGCAAGTGAACTTTCGGACATGGATCACATTGACCGGGTAATACGGGAAATTGAAGAGTCCAGCCCGGCCCTGGCCGAAGACCTGGCAGTGCTGGTAGACAGTTTTGCCTATGATGAGATTTTAGATTTTATTGCGGAAGCGCAGGGCGAGGTTCTATGAATTTTAAGGAAAAACAGCTTAATATCCTGGTAGTTGATGATAACCCGGATAACCTGCGGCTGCTGGCGGAATATTTATCGAGAATGGGGTACCGGATCAGGGTCGCGAGGAACGGATCACGCGCGTACGCAACCATAGAGAAAGAACTGCCGGATTTGATCCTTCTTGATATATGGATGCCCGGAATCGACGGTTACGAAGTATGCCGGTGGCTCAAGGATAGTGACCGGACCCGGAATATCCCGATAATATTTTTAAGTACCGTAAATGATATGGATCATATGGCGCTTGCCCCCGGCGGTGCTGACTATATCTACAAACCGTTTATGGCGGATGAGGTTTTAACCTGTGTGAGCAAATATTTGTAACAGCCGGAGGAATGAAAAAGGATAGATGTATGGTGAAAGAAGCATTACGAGAAGATTTGCAAGATAATTTAAAAGATTTATTAACCGTAAGTATAAAAGGAACGGTGCTTGTTGTAGACGACAATCTCGATTTTCTTCGTCTTATGGCAGCTATTTTGTCCGAAGCAGGATATACCGTACTCAAAGCGTCCGGCGGAAGCCAGGCCCTTGCGGTAATAAAAGATGAACACCCGGACCTGGTACTGCTCGACATTATGATGCCGGAAATTGACGGCTATGAAGTGTGTCGGCGCCTTAAGACCAATTCCGAAACCAGGGATATCCCGGTAATATTTTTAAGCGCACGGCAGCAGGTGAAAGATAAGGTAAAAGCCTTTAATACCGGCGGGGTAGATTTTATTGTAAAACCCTTTCACGCGGAAGAGCTTCTTGCCCGGGTACACTCTCATTTATCGTTACAGGAAATGAGAAATAGAATGCAGCGGCAATATGAGCACTTCGACCGGGAAATAGGAATGCGGATACAGGCAGAGGAAACATTGCAGGTCCATATCCGGCAGCTGGCAATGTTGAATTACCTGAGCCAGTATCTTCAGGCATGCCGGGAGGAGGAAGATACATACCCGGTTGTTACCCGGGTATGCAGGCAAATTTTCCCGGCGAGTTCGGGATATTTATATATACAGGATCCCGGGACCGGCAGCTTTGAACCGGTTGAATCATGGGGAGAGCCGCCGGAAGCCCAAAAGACAATTACCGCGGAAGAAAATCCATTTGCCGGAACCGTTTCCGGTGATGATACATCGACCGGTATAATCATGGAGGAATCGGCAAACAAAGAATGGATCTATATATCAATCGGAGCTCCGGAAGAACTTCTTGTTTTTATTGCTTTTTATATTAAACGCAGGGGAGAGTATAACAATCACCAGGGGATCCCAAGTTGTTTAATTTCAAAGAATATGATCCTTGCCCGGGTTCTTGAGAACTATATATTATCCCTGCAAAATTTACGGCTCCGGGAAACCCTGCGCAAAGAGTCAATTTGTGATCCCCTGACGGGCTTGTATAACCGGCGCCACCTTGAAGCGGTTATTGAACGTGAGACCAATCAAGCGAAAGAAGGGGGAAAAACCGTGGGAATAATAATGTGTGATATTGATCATTTTAAACAGTTTAACGATACCTACGGACATGAAGCCGGAGACCACATTCTGCATGAACTGGGGAATGTTTTCCGGGGGTTTTTCCGTGATGAGGATATCGCGTGCCGGTACGGTGGAGAAGAATTTCTCATGGTTATTCCCGATGTAACGCACGAAGCTGTACAAAAAAGAGGGGAGGAACTGCTAAAGAAAGTACGCGAAATGAAGATTTCGTTCCGGGGTAAAATTTTCACTATTACGGTTTCTGTTGGAGTTGCTTTCTTTTCCGGAGACGGTAATATCCAGGATGTTATTACAGCCGCAGACAGCGCCCTTTACGAGGCCAAGGAATCGGGCAGAAACCGGGTTGTTTTTGTATGAGTTTATCTTGACATTTAAGGCATAATAAGTATTATAAAAGGTATCCAGATGAACAGGAGTTCAATATGAGCCTGCTTGCCGGTACCAGGGTAATACTGCTTGTTGATGATGACGCTCTTATTGCCATGGCCCAGGCCCAGGAATTGCGCGAATATGGGTATGAGGTTATTACCGTATATACGGGAGCGAAAGCTGTTGAAACCGTAAAACAACATTCCGAAATAGATCTTATCCTCATGGATATAGACCTTGGACATGGAATGGATGGAACAACGACCGCTGAAATTATTCTCAAAGAGCAGAATATTCCTATTGTCTTTTTTTCCAGCCACATCGATCCGGAGATTGTAGGAAGAACAGAAAAAATTACCTCCTATGGGTACGTGGTTAAAGAATCCGGGATTACAGTATTGGACGCTTCCATTAAAATGGCTTTTAAACTATACGAGGCAAACCGGAATATCTGGCTCCACAAGAATGATCTCGAGGTAACGAACGAAGAATTAAAACAGACTATTGAAGAGCTTGAAGCGACAAATTCCGAGCTTGAAGCAACGAACGAACAGCTTGCCGAATCCCAGGAAGAGGTTCTGGAGCGGGAGAACGCCCTGGTGGCGCAGCACGCTCTTGTTATCGCTATTAGCGGAACTCTTGACCGTAATGAATTATTGAACTACTGCCTGGAAGCAGCGCTTCGGCTTCCGGAAATGGATTGCGGTGGTATTTATTTAATAGACCAGGATTCCGGAGATCTTTCTCTCGCGGTCTATTCCGGGTGTGATCCCGGTTTTGCAAAACAGGTCTCCCATTACGGGGCCGATTCGGAACAGGCTCAACTGATCATGGAAGGCAGACCGTTATACGTCAACTATCAGCATGCAAAAATGCATTTGTATGAGCTGCAGCGTCAGGAAGGATTAAAAGGCTCAGGAATAATCCCAATAATTAATAAAGGCAGTGTTATTGCCTGTCTTATCGCTTCTTCAAAAAGACAGGACCAGCTTTCGCTCAATTCATGCACCATTCTTGAAACAATTGCCGGACAAATCGGCGGAGCTATTGCCCGTGCCCTGGTAGATGAAACACTGCAAAAAAACCTGGAATCACTCAAAGAAACGGAAGAGTCTCTCCGGAGCGAGAAGGAGTTTATTGACACAGTATTGAACGCGCAGCGGGATACATTCTTTCTCTTCGAGGCAGCAACAGGGAAGGCGCTCCGGTGGAACAAGGCATTTTCGGAAATATCCGGTTATACCAACCAGGAGATCGCGGAGCTGGTGGCTCCTGCGGCATATTACAGTTCTGATGACATGGAACGGGCCGGTTCTTTTGTTAAACAGGTTCTTAATGAAGGGATTGGGAAAATTGAATTATCCTTGATCTGTAAAGATGGGAAGACCGTGCCCACTGAATATGAAGTGTCGTCTATTGTTGGCGCCAATGGAAAACCAGGTCATTTTATTTCAATCGGCAGGGATGTTGCGGATCGTAAGCGGAATGAGCTGGCGCTGCAAAATGCCTTACAGGAAAAGAATGAACTTATCCGGGAACTTCAGCACCGGGTCAAGAACAGCTTTACCACGATCGCGAGTATGATCGTACTGGAATCGGGCCGTACTGAAAACGATGAGGTTAAACAGGTGCTTGGTGATATGAATGCGCGTGTAGGGTCTCTTTCTGAATTGTATTCCATGCTCTATGAAAGCGGGTCTGTCCGGGAGGCTCGTCTTGAGGAGTACTGCGGCAAAGTTGTTCACTCCCTGGCCCGCACCTATGCCGGGATTTCCGGCCTTGTTGATATAGTCAGTGACTTTGATTCAATAACTGCCGGAGTAAAAGAGGCCGCCACGGTTGGATTGATATTAACCGAACTGGTTACTAATGCAATGAAGTACGCTTTTCCGGACAAATCAGGGGGCACTATCCGGGTTGCTCTAAAACTGCACGGGGATACGATTCTTTTAGAGGTTGCGGATAATGGCATTGGATTACCGGCAGATTTTGATCGCGAAAATTCCAACACCCTGGGCCTGCGGCTGGTAACCTCTCTTTCAGCGCAGTTTAACGGAGAATTGGAAATAGAAAGCGGCAGCGAAACAGTGCTTCGAGTCCGCTTTCTCCGGGAGTTCTTCCCGGTTTCTCTATTGGACTGAGTCCTGTTTAAAAAACCTTTTTTTAAAATAAAGCGCCACGTTTACCAGGCCAATGAGCACGGGGACTTCAACCAGCGGTCCAATGACAGCGGCAAAGGCCACCTTTGACTTGATTCCAAAAATAGCAACAGCAACGGCAATAGCAAGCTCAAAATTATTGCTTGCTGCGGTAAATGAGAGCGTTGCCGCCACGGGGTAGCCGGCCCCGATTTTTTTACTCATGAAAAAACTCACCAGGAACATTATTATAAAATAGATTAGCAGCGGAACGGCAATGAGCAGCACATCAAAAGGTGCTTTTACAATGGATTTACCCTGGAGGTTGAACATCACAATTATGGTGAAAAGAAGCGCTATAAGGGTTATTGGACTGATTTTGGGAATAAATTTTGTCTCATACCACTCTTTATTTTTAAGCCTGATAAGCGTAAACCGGGTAATCATTCCGGCAAAGAAGGGAATCCCCAGGTAAATAAACACACTTTGAGCTATTTGCCCAATGGAAATTGCTACGGCAGTTCCGCTCAGACCAAAAAGAGGCGGCAATATTTTGAGAAATATAAAGGCGTAAAGACTGAAGAAAAGAACCTGGAAGATGCTGTTAAAGGCAACGAGCCCGGCAGCATATTCCGTATCGCCCTTTGCCAGGTCGTTCCACACAATGACCATTGCGATGCAGCGGGCAAGACCGATGAGAATAAGACCGGTCATATATTCCTGGTGACCGCGTAAGAATATTATTGCAAGGGCAAACATCAAGACAGGGCCAACAAACCAGTTTTGAACAAGGGAGAGAAGCAGTACTTTCCAGTTTTTAAACACATCCCCCAGCTCTTCGTATTTGACTTTCGCAAGGGGAGGGTACATCATGAGGATGAGTCCAATGGCAATTGGGATATTTGTTGTTCCCGTCCGGAACCCGCTCCAGAAATCGGCTGATGAGGGAATAAAATAGCCCATACTCACCCCTGCCGCCATAGCAAGGAATATCCAGAGAGTAAGGAACCTGTCGAGAAAAGATAGTTTTTTTGTTATATGTTCAGTCATTGTTATGCTCCTATTTTAAAGATAAAAACCAGGCAAAAGTATATTCCTGCCAATATAAAAATCGTACCGGTAATAATACGGGTCCATTTTTCAAATGAGTTTATTTTTTTATAGATGTTGCCAATATACTGTGAACCAATGGAAATAAGAATCGCGAATAGTACAACAGGCAGCGCTGTTCCCAATCCGTATAGAGCCGGGTAGAAGACTGTTGATGAATATTTGATTGATAAGGGAATTAAACTGCCAAAATAAAGAGCTGCCGATACCGGGCAAAACGATAAGGCGAAGAGCATGCCCAACAGGAAAGAGCCAATAAATTCATTTTTTTCTAACAGCACTTTCGATTTTTCTCCGGACATAAAACCCGGAAGACTGAGGCTGAAAAGATTGAGAATAAACATCCCCGTAATAATTAATATTGGGCCAACTACTGTATTTAAGTGTACCTGTAGAAAATTTGAAACTGCCGGTATTGAAAGCGCGGTTTTTACTATAAGCAGTGCCAAAACTATATAAACAACCGTTCTCCCCAAAATATACAGAATTCCGGTAATAAGAGAAAGCCGGGTATTTGAGACTTTTTTGCTTATGAAAGAAATTGCCGTAATATTGGTGGCCAGAGGACAGGGACTGATTGATGTTAAGATACCAAACCATAGGGCAAGCCCCGATCCAATGAGATATTCCACTTATGCTTCTCCATTGAGTTGTATATACGCTTGAACTTCTTCGCGTATGTACTTTCGAAATCCTGTTTCATCCCGGAGATAGTTCCATGTTTTATCCAGTAATTTCCATTCTGTTTTTTTGCTTTTATTTTTATTTTCCACTATTACCGATTTTGTATAAAGATCAAAATCTTTGATATAGTGTTCATTCTCAGCTTTATCAATATTGACCGGTCTCCAGATGAGTAAACCGCTTTCTAATTCTTTGGCAAATGTTTTTTCTATTGTTGACCCCGTTAGTTCCTCAATCCGTTTACAAGAATAGCAGCGGTAGTTTGTGTGAAAGTAGTAAACAACCGTATGATTGTTTTTTATGCTGGAATCGATACCTTGATCCGTAGCAATAGTATCTTTTTTATTGAGCTGGGTAAACACAAGATACCCCACACTGGCCAGTACGAATGCCGACAATAGAAATGTAATAATTTTTTTAATGGACATGGTCCCTCCGTGGAAATTTATATCAGCATTTTCTTTATTTCTTCAATTGATGGAATTTTACCTGAAACCTTTACCTCGCCGTCTACGACCAGGGCGGGAGTCATCATCACCCCATACCCGGTAATTTTCATAATATCCTGCACTTTGTTCAGGTCGTAATCCAGCTCAAGTTCATCAGCTGCTTTTTTAGAAAGCTCTTCCAGCTTGCCGCATTTTGCGCAGCCGGTGCCAAGTATCTCAATTTTCTTCATCTTGTTTTTCCTGTTTTGCAGCAGGCCAGAACATCCAGTTTTTCCTGCGCGTTTGTCGCGAGAACTTCTTCTATACAGCTTATAAAATCAAGTATACAGGAGCATTTCAGATGATAGAATATTGAGGTTCCCTGTCTCTCATCTGTTACGAGCCCGGCGTTTTTGAGTATACTGAGATGCTTTGACACTGTTGACGCGTCAGACCCGATCATAGCGGTAAGCTCACCTACACTTCGTTCCTGGTCTTTTAGCTCCTCAACGATGAAGAGCCTGCTTGGATGAGCCAGAGCCTTGATGATGTTTGCCCGCGCTTCGTATTGTGCCTGTAGTTTTTGATCCATATGCATTACCTGTATATTTGGCAATGTTGCCAAATAAGAATGTTTAGTCAAGTTGTTTTTTGGTTTTTTGCTGGACATCGGGAAGACCTGTATCAAAAATAGTATAATTCAAGTCTTTTTTGTGAGGTTCAGTATGAATAAACCGAAGAAAACCAAAAAAATTCCTTATCACCGGAAACCGGAGAATCTTTCAATTGAAGAGTGGCAGATCGGTTTAAGAAAACAGTTTGCCCCGGACCAGGATTTTGATATAACAAATACCGGAACACACCCTGTTTTTTCTGACTTTTCAGTTTATAATAGTGAAACCGGTTCAACCTACAAAGTAGCAATACGAAGTCAGGATTCGGGAAATAATTTTTGTTCCTGTCCTGATTTTACAATAAATACCCTGGGAACCTGTAAGCATATTGAATATGTATTGTTCCGTCTCAGGTCTATGCCCAAAACCGCCCAATTTTTTAATGAACCCGTATCGTTGCCCTATACCTCTATCAGTATTCATTATGGCACGGAAAGAAAAATTTATTTACGCATTGGTTCTGAAAAATCGAACAGGGTAAAGAAACTGGCCCAAAAGTATTTTGATGAGTCTCATTATCTTCTCCCTGACGCTCTTTTTAGTCTCGATACTTTTATTAAATCAATATCCGGCATTGATCCCGGCTTCAGGATATATCCCGATGCCGTTGAGTATATTTATAATCTCAGGGAAGCGGAGCTCCGAAAGGAACGGGTTAATTCTTTATTCTACAAGGGGATTGAGACTCCTGTTTTCAATAATCTTATTAAAACTGACCTCTATCCCTATCAACGGGCCGGGGTTATCTTCGGCGCTCTTTCCGGCAGGTTCCTTCTTGCCGATGAGATGGGCCTTGGGAAGACAATAGAGGCCCTTGCTTTATCCGAATTATTATTAAGGGAATTCGACTGTAAAAATATACTTATTATTTGTCCCACGTCTCTGAAATACCAGTGGTTGAGCGAGATCTCAAAATTTACCAACAGGGAAGCTCTTGTTGTTGAAGGAAATAGCGTAAGAAGAAAAGAACGGTATGAGTCTGATGCTGCTTTTAAGATAATAAGTTACGGCATAGTGGGAAATGATCTGGACGCGCTTAATTCATGTGATTTTGACCTGGTTATACTGGACGAAGCTCAGCGGATAAAAAACTGGAAAACAAAAACCGCTCAAAGCGTAAAGAAAATAGCTTCTCAATATGCTATCGTATTAACCGGAACTCCTCTTGAAAACAGGATTGAAGAGCTGCATTCCATTATCGAATTTGTTGATCGATATAAACTGGGAGCCCTTTTTCGCTTTCTCTATAACCATCAATTATATGATGATTCCGGCAAGGTCATTGGGTACCAGGGATTGCATGATATTAATAAATCCCTGAAAGATATTTTATTAAGAAGAACAAAAAATGAGATTAAAGATCAATTACCGGACCGGTTGGATAAGACATATTTCCTTGAGATGACCCCTGAACAATGGGACATGCATGATAATTTTTATACGACTGTCTCCCGGCTGGTACACCTCTGGAGGAGGCAGGGATTCCTGTCAAGAGAGGACCGGGAAAGATTATTAATATCTCTCAATTGTATGCGGATGTCCTGCGATAGTACTTATATTCTTGACCAGGAGGCGCGACATGATGTAAAAATAAAAGAACTCATGAACATTCTTGAAGAAATTTTTGAAAACAATGATGAAAAGGTGGTTATTTTCAGCCAGTGGGAACGAATGACATCCCTGGTGTCACAAGAGCTGCAAAAAATTGGTGTTCAATTTGAATATCTTCATGGAAAAATTCCCGCTAAAAAAAGAAACCAGCTCATTAGTGACTTTCACAATAACCCAAATTCACGGGTATTTCTTTCCACCGATGCCGGCGGGGTAGGGTTGAATCTTCAATGCGCCAATGTTATTATAAATATTGATCTGCCGTGGAATCCCGCTGTTCTTGAGCAGCGGATCGCGCGAATCTACCGGCTCGGGCAAAAAAAGACCGTTCGTGTTATTAACCTTGTTTCGCGCGGTACGATTGAACATAGAATTCTCTATCTTCTTGAGTTTAAGAAATCAATCTTTAAGGGAGTACTTGAAGAAGGTGAAGATACCGTTCTTATGAGCGATACCAATATCAAAGGCTTCATGGAATCTGTTGAGGCCCTGACTGAAGTTACATCAAAAGATATTTATGTTACTCCCTACGCGGAAAGTCCTGATGAAGAAAACAGGGATTATGAAACAAGAGAATTCGTAAAGCCTGCTTTGAGAAAGAATAAGGCTCTTTCCCGGAATAATGACAGGAAAGACGGGGCGGGTTCTTTTTTAAATATGATTCGTAAATCTGTATTTTCTGCCGCAAGAGCGTTTAAGCAGCTATGGAGATAGGGAGTTTCCAAGGAATCATTCTTCGGTATTCTCTTCTATGGGGAATTCCACAATACACCGGGTTCCGTTGCTGCGTTCGATCCTGGAACTGCCGGATACCTGTTCTACCAGAGCCCGGACAACCGAAAGCCCCATGGAATTTACCGTTGAGATGTCTAACCCGTCGGGTAGTCCAATGCCGTCATCTATCACTTGAATACGTGCTCCGTCACCGGTTTTTTCCAGTGACAGGGAGATGGAGCCGCTCCTGTTGCCGGGAAAAGCATGCTTAATTGAATTTGTCATCAATTCCGTGATGATTATTCCAGTGGGGATAGCTGTTTTAACTGTCGCTGAAATCGTATCACAGCTTATGTTGAGAGTAATGTTTTTTGAAATTCTCGGCAATGAAGCGGCTATCCTGCTGAAATATGTATCCAGCCGTACCTCGGTGACTGAATTTTCCGAATAGAGTAAATCATATAATTCAGACACGGCTCTTACCCGTGAGCCGATTTCATTGAGAACAGTTTTTTCCTCATGGGACTCACTCGATCTTTCCGCAAGTTTTATCATGCCGGACAGCATTGCGAAACTGTTTTTTGCCCGGTGCTGTAATTCTCTGAGGAGAATTTTGTTTTCGCGCAGGGCTTTTGCCAGGGCTTCTTCCGCGTTCTTCCGTTCCGTAATATCAGGGAAGGCTGCCTGGGCCGCTATTTGCGTTCCCTGCTTACCGTATATGGGGCCGGCTGAAATCTCTATCCACCGGGTAGAGCCGTCCTTTCGCACAATTTGTAATAATTCTTTTAAAATGGTTTCTCCTTGAATTGCCCGGGCAAGAGGGATATTCTCAGGAGCAACTTCCCTGCCGTCGGGAGTGAGGGTCTTCCAATCAAGTGCTATCGTAAACAGAGATTTTCCTACCAGGTCCGTTTCCAGCTTCAGGGTTTCACGTGAGGCCGGGTTCACAACAACGAGAACCGCGTCGGGCATCCGGGCTACGGCCATGGGAATGGGGGACTGCTCAAAAATGGCGTCCATGAGTATCCTGGTATCGGCAAGTTCCTTTTCTGCCCGTTTGCGTTTGGTGATATCCAGTCCAAGGGCAATTGATCCAATAATTTTTTTTCTTTATCAAGGAGGTATCTTGAGTGCCAGGACATTGTCTTGGCGCTTCCGTCCTTACAGGTTATGATGGTTTCTAAGTCTTCAACGGTTTGTCCTGACATAATTGAGGCCGCTTTTGAGATTATTTCATTTCTATACTCATCATCCGGGTAAAACCATTCCCATATGTTACTCTCTCCAAATACTTCTTCACGGGTGTAACCGCTTATTTGCTCTGCCGCTTTGTTCCATACAACGACGTTGGCGTTCTCATCAAGCACATTAAGCCATATATTAGCGTTA
>JAAENB010001177.1 GCA_024224995.1 bacterium
AGGAGCCTGAACCTTTCATAAATATTGCAGTATAATGTTTTGCATATGTATAGCAATCTGCTCCCTGGACAAACGTTAAAAACTCTCAAAAAAAAGGAGTTTCTTCTATATAAACAGTCTTTTTCATGGCTCTTATCCCGGCACTTCGGCTCCGCTCAGTGACCTACTTCGGCTCCGCTCAGTGACCTACTCCGGCTCCGCTCAGCGGCTCCACCCGGTCACTGAGCGGAGCCGAAGTGACCGGCACCTACCGCACCTTCGCCAGCAAAGTACGCAGCGCGCGCATTTCATACCCGTACAGCATTAGGCGGAAATGCCCCCGCTCTGTGGGCGCGTCGGAGCGGTAGCACTCTTCGCCGCATTCCGGGTCCAGGGGCAGGTTTAGAATGAGCTCCTTGAGAATACGTACCAGGGTTTCCCGTTCCGTGTCGTCCAGGTCCGGGCTTATTCCTTCCTCGTACCGGGCTGCGTATTCCGGTACTGCGGGCAGATTTCCTTCGTTGGGGTTGTTTTGATTTTTTTGCTGCATAGCGAATCCTCCTTAAGGATTAATTTTGTGGTTGACAATCCTTGAAGGAGAACGGATTAACTTAGTAGTAAAGTAAGTTAAGGGCTCTTCTCCTTTGAGGATTGTCCGGAAAAGCCTCATTCCTTGCCGGGAGTGGGGCTTTTCTTTTACCTGAATGCAGTACATACGTTTGCGACACAAACGTCAACACAATTTACATTAAAAAGAAATTTTTTTCTTGATTTTTTTTTATCGATACAATAGCGTTACCAACATGAATACAAAAAACCTACCAATAGCTAAAAGACTAAAAGAGCTCCGGAAAGAAAAAAACCTGAAGCAAAATGAGCTGGCAGAGCAAATGGGAATGGACAATAAAATGATCAGCCATTATGAAAATGGTAAATCCATCCCCTCTATTGACGCGCTAATGAAGATCGCTGTGATATTTGATATTTCTGTTGATTATTTGCTGTTTGAGGAATCCCCCAGGCGTCCGCTAAAACAGTCGGGCGACAGGGAATTAATTGAGTACGTTTCCAATATGGATAAACTTACGGAAGAGGACAGGGATTCAATAAAGCATATTATCAAATCCCTTATAGTAAAGAATAAGGTAAAGAGTTTTATGTCCGATGTTGACTAAGTTCGACTCCTCTTAAACTAATCTCAACATCAACTTATTAAATCTTTTATGCAATAGAGCAAATTTTTGATATCCTCATCTTCTTGAAGTGTAGTGGTTGTTATTCTGATTCCGCCTTCATTCATGGGAACAGCCGGATAATGTGATGGATTCACATAATATCCATTCTCCATGAGCTTTAGCACAATATTTTTAACGGCAACGGGATCGCCAACTTTAATAAAACAAATTGGACTATCATAAGGCCCATTAACCGGTAAATCTAGTTCAACAGCGATTTGATTCCGAAGTCTTATTTTATCCATCAATTTTCTTTGCAGTTTTTGGTATTCGCTGCTTAGATGGAATTTCGCGGAAGCAATAGCAGCTCCCGTAGTTGCAGGCTGCATTGGGCCGGAAAAAATATTGGTGGGACCGCTCTGAAGTATATCCCGGCGGAGTTCGTCATCTTGAATAACAAGACTTCCCCCTCCACAACAAAAACTCTTGCCATAGGAATGAGCCACAACAACTCTTTCTAAATCTTCTAATACGCTAAGGGCATACCCTTCGCCGTGTTTACCAAAGCAACCGGTCCCATGAGCATCATCAATATAAAGATGCAAATTGGAGTAGATTTTTTTGAGTTCATTAAGCCTGGCAATTGGCGCAAAATCACCATACCGGGCAACAGCCATTATTTTTTAAAATATCCTCAAGTTCACTCATATCATTATGGTTTATGGTTTGTAAATAATCGTCCCCTCTCAATGAATACCTGAGGGCCATTTTAACTGAATTGTGAACTTGCCGGTCTTCCACAAATATCCCCTCTTCACCGGCAATTATGGGTATGGCTGCGAAATGGCCTATAGTGGTTCTGGTTGTAAGTATAGTTGGAGCCTTATATATCTGTTCAAATAATTGTTTCAGTTCCCGGTACAGGCTCGTTTCCACATATATCGGTGCAAATGAAAACTGTGTCCCATACAGCTGAACAGCATCAATAGCGCCTTGCCGGATTTCTTGATTTCCATCCAGTCCCAGGTATGAACAGGAGCCGAAATTTTTTAATTTTTTTTGGTTAATAACCAGGCTGGAACCATCATAATTCTCACTATCATCTACCAGCCTTGTATAACTGTCTAAATCGAGGTCTGTAAAAAATTCTTTTGTTTTTTCAATCTTTTTCATTGGTTTATTCATAGAGAACCTTCCTTTGTAATCATTATTCGGGCGGAATTTATTCAAGGGGGCGAAATTTATGTCATGAAATAAAACACCCCTAATAATGCAAACAAATATTAAAAAAAGTAAAAAAGGGCCTGCTAAGCAGTGCGTAAGAAGAAACTGTTTCAGCCACCCGGCACTTCGGCTCCGCTCAGCGACCTGCTGCTTTGTTGTCAAGGCCGGTTTTCGTGGGATGTTGCCCCGGGGGAAAATAGGTTAGAAACTGTGTCAACTGCCAACTGCCTTTTACCCACATTTTTGATAAGTATTTCCCCTGTTTTCTTACGAATTTAACTTTTTTTCAAAAAAACATCAAAAAATCAAAAAAAAATTTCATGAAACGGCCTTCCCATTCGTCCTAATAGTAAGGGGACAAAAAAAGTTTCAAACCCAAAAAAACGGAGGCCTTATGTCGATAAATACCACCATCCATATAAACGTAGAATTACTAGAGAAAGTGGAAGCTGCAGCGTCGCAGTTAAAGATGACCAGGAATAATATTATTATCCTGCTTTTGAACCGGGTTATGGAGAAAAAAGAGATGCCCATTGAGATATTCAAGCAAGTAAAGTACCAGTTCCGGGACCTGCCCGAGAACTGGACACGGATACATGTGTATCCGGAAAAAGAAGACTACGAAAGATGGATAGATATTCGGAAGCTCTTCAAACGGTCTGTTTCGCTAATAATAGCCCTTGCCATAGGCGAGTACCTGGACCAGCTCATAGAGGAGCCTGGTTCCGCAGAAAGACCCGTTGGGAAGGATAGTTATCCTTCCAACTATCTTTTTGTGGCCAGGGAATCGGTTGGATTGCAAAAATTCGTCACTTACTTCGACTTCGCTCAGCACAAGTATTGGGGGTTTCCGGAAGCTCCTTTGCTGGAAGAGTTCTTTACGTAGGAACAAATCCCGTGCCAAAAACCGATTCTCTTCAAAATAACCGCCCCTCCATGGATGATAACACTATAGCTATGCACGGGCCAGAGGATTGTGCCCGAGAGGTGCGACCCCTGCGAGAGGTGCGACCCCTGCCCCCTGAACCC
>JAAENB010001178.1 GCA_024224995.1 bacterium
CTGTGCCCAGACATCAAGAATTATCGGCCGTAAAACCTCCTGGTAATAGAGCTGTTCATTCGCGGCAAGCACATCGGGATTTGTCCAGTCGATCCATTGAGGAGAACCGCTGCCGGTGGTAAGAATATAATAACCACCATTTTCTTTCGGATGAGATTCTCCGTCCGATGTAATGGCAACATGATATTCCACTGTTGTGGTATCAGCTCCTGAGACGGTGAGAGTTCCGGTCGCTGTTCCGTCCAGGCCTATGAAACTTAAATTCTGTACAATGGTACCGTTTATAGCATACCCGTAATCATTATACTGCGTAAACACTATGGTAATAATCAGGGGGCCGTCTTCATAGGCCAGTTTAATGGAAGCTACGGCAGTACCGCCAATAATACCGTGAACTGTTATGGGAAACATATACAGAACAACATCCCCTGTATAGACTTTCAATAAAACCTTTGCAAGAATACTTTTCATGTGCGCGCCCAGAGTCGCGTCACTTATTACGGGATAATTTCCGGCAAATCCCGTATCATAGGCGCTTACAGCAGGGTCATACAGACCATTACATCCTTCAACCTTATAAAAATAATGAGTATCGGCTGCAACGGCATTGTCTTCATAGCTTGTTCCCGTAAGTTTTTCCGCGATTTTAGTATATGTGCCATTAAAGGCTGTGGAACGGTATACTCCGTAGGTTTCGGCAGTAGGAACCCCCTGCCAGGTAATAGCTATTTTATTGGAATATTCACCATCAGTGGCAGCAACCCATTCAGGCGCTCCGGGTTCGCTGCGTGGAGCACTGGGGTCACTGGCAGTCTTTTCCGTGGAACAGCCCGAAAAGAAAAGACCAATTGTTAAAAGAGCCATAATAGATATAAAAAAAGGATATATCACACTTTTTAATCTTTTATAATAAACCATTCTCACTCCTCCCCAAAATCCCGTAATGAACATAATGAACAAGAAAAAAACCGACTCGGTGGTTTTAATCGTCCATAGTACCGAATCTGAAATCAAAGTCAATAAGAAAACAGGTGCAAGGGAAAAGTTGAAAGGAAAAAGAGTCCCGAAGAGGGTGCGTCATAAATATGGTATATTGAGACACGAGCAACGCGAGTTCCGCAGCAATCCAAAGAGCCCATGCTTCCAGGCCCGCGCACATGCACAATTTAGTTTCTTGAGAGTGCAGCTGACCCCGCAGAGCGGGCTATATAAGGTATATCAACCCGGAATGTAAATTATGCCTACCGGGAGTAATACCTCTGCAGAACGTTCGGAACTCGCTCCGCTCAAACAGCCTCACAACCTGCGGAGGCATCGCTCCGGCCATAGGTTGCATTCCGAATTACGTTTTTCGGTATATTAAGAGACACGACCGACCCCGCTTTTATCTAGTTACACAAAAGCCAATCCTTTGTACATCTATCACACTGAAATTCCCGCAAACATGAGCTTCTACTCGCAAAAAGAGTCCAGCCGGTCTTTTTTTCTTGACTTTTTGTATCCATTTCAGTACATTAAAAACAATGAAAATCCATTTGTCAGAGTGAGTACTCACTTCGACCAAAAACAAAAAAAACGTTGACTATTCAGGCAAACTGGAGTTGTGTTTCATTTTTTATCAGGAGGAGACGTATGAACTTTAGTAAACTAACTAGTGTTATTCTATTTTTAATCCTCATAGCCTTTTCCGGCTGTTTTGATGAGGGAGACTCTGCCGCCACTTCCGGAGATGCTTCTTTAGGCTCCGGTTCTTCCATTGATTACAAGTATGAGATTGGTAGTGCCATTACCGATATTACCGGTCCCCCTGCCGAAGTTATGTTCGGCGGATACTGTGCCTTTGATCAGAAAGGGAAAGGAATTTACATGAGGCAGTTTGCCAGGGCTTTTGCTATTAAAGACAGGGAAACCGGCAAACATGTTGTTATGGCTGTTGCCGATATTTCAATGCTGGCATCGGGGGTATATGTCCATGTTCTTAATAAGATCAAGGCAAACAGTGAATTAAATGATGTCTTCAACGAAGATAATGTTGTTCTCAGTGCCACGCACACCCATAGCGGCCCGGGCGGGTATTTTAAAACCTACGCCCTGAACATCTTTGTTGGCATGACCTTTCACGAAGATAATTTCAATACAATCGTAGACGGAATTTACGATGCTATATGCCAGGCATACAAAAACATGGATAAAGGCTCCATATATCTCAATTCAGGTGAGTTCTCTGCTGAGGAGCACGAACGGGTCAGCCGCAATAGATCTCCCGAAGGTTACTATCTCAACCGAGATATTGCCGATTACCTTCTTCCCAACGGAGATCCCGATGACGCGAACCGCATAATGACCCAGCTGAAAATGATGAAAGAAAACAACTCCCCTCTTGGTATTTATAACTGGACACCAATTCATCCAAATACCGCCGGAAGCAAACTGAAGCTCATTAACGGTGATATCCTGGGTCTTTCGGCCTATCTTTTTGAAACAGAGCAGGGCCTGGATTATGTTAACAAAACCGGTTTTATCGCTGCTTTCGCGCAAAATGACTGTGGCGACACATCCAGTAACCTTCCCGAAGATTCAGAACTCTTCGGCGTTGACTTGAAGGGCAGTCCCGACTGGGTCGCAGACGGTTCTCATGATTACGAACGGATGGCTTTACGAGCCGACACAGTAACGGACATGGCAAAATCGATGTACAACAGCACTGGTGAAGAATTAAAGGGTGATATTGAATATCGCCAGATATTTGTTGATGTCCAGGAGTTCCCTATTCGATCGGAATTTATTCATCCCGATGATGTCAAATACGCACAAGAATTAGGCGAAACTACCGACAACCGACAACTGTGCCGTGGCGCTGCGGGGATCGATTTTATGGCCGGTTCTACCGAAGACGGTATCAGCGGTATGGTTCCCTTTGAAGGCCACCCCCGTGACGTTACTGACTATTCTTTAGAGGACCCCGCAAATATTTTCACCGAACCGCTTCCAATAATCACTGATCTTCTCATGAACCTGCTGGTTCCCAGTGATACGCTGTATGATGAAATGGACTGCCAGCTGGAAAAAACCATGGCCCTCAGTTTTGATGAACTCAATAATCTTATTCCAAACGGCAAAGCCTGGAACCTGAACATGCCGTTCCAGATCATCAAGATTGGAGACAAGCTTGCCATTGTTACGCTTCCTCTTGAAGTATCAACCATGGCAGGCCGGAGAATAAAAGCTGAAGTGAAAAAAGTCATATCTCCGGACATCCATGTGGTTATCAATGCCACGTCAAACAGTGACGGCAGATATCTCACTACCCGTGAAGAATATGCTTCCCAGCAGTACGAAGGCGGTGCTACCTTACTGGGGCCTTATGAGCTGAACGCTGTTACCCAGGTAATTCATGATCTTGCTGCCTCTTTCGCTCCCGGAACCGATCTTCCCGATTACGGTGTCAGCTTTGAGGATGTGGAAGACGGTCTGGAAGACAAATCAATTTTCCAGGTTTCCGGAAACGTTGTTTTCGACGACAAACCACTCAATAAAAGCTTTGGTTCCGTTAAAAGCCAGCCTGCGGGTTCATACTCCCGGGGAAATACGGCATCCGCTGTTTTCTGGGGCGCTCATCCAAACAATAATACTGCTGTTGGTTCAAAAGAAAGCTTTATTGTCATTGAAAAGAAAACCGGTTCCCGGCAGGAATGCCGCGAAGAAAAGATCGGCTGTAATACCGAAACCATTTGCACGACCATTGATTCATGGTCTGCTGTGGCGTACGACTGGGATCCTTCCACCACCTATGAATGGGCACGAAGCGGCGTTGCCAATTCTCTCGTAACCATTAAATGGACTATTCCAGCCGATACGGAACCCGGTGAATATCGCATTCGGCATATTGGCCAATGGAAGTCGGGGTGGACATGGAATATCAGCCGGTACGAAGGCGCTTCCCGGACTTTTACCGTACAGTAAAATATTTTATTTGAATTTATTTAATTTAGTTCCATAAACACCTTATCTAAAACTGCGGCTTTAAGCCGCGGTTTTTTTTATAAAAATTTTGCCCCTTTTGCCCAAAAAATAAGACATATATTAATAGTAGAACTAACAAACTTTCGAATCTTTTTTGGGGAAATTATGAAAATACCACTATTCAAGCTCACGCTCTGTTTTATATTAATACTACTCCTGTTTCCGTCCTGTTTTAACCTGATCAGTGATGCCGAAAGGGATGACGCGAGCAAAGCAATTACCGCTTTTTCTTTTACTGCCGGGGCAAACGGACTTTCCAGTGATGTTACTGCCCGCATTGAGGGCTCAACTATAACCGCCGTTGTTCCGAAGGATACACCGGTAGACAGCCTGGTAGCCGACTTTACCACTACCGGTAAATCGGTCTGCATTAATGGAGTTATTCAAACCAGCGGTTCCGGCTCAATCGATTTCACCGATCCTGTTGTATACACGGTTACTGCCTGGGACAATAGCTCAACAGAATACACAGTTACCGTATACCGGGAATCCTCACCGGGTTTTGAGGATTCCAACCTGGTGCTGGTAGAGCACGGCAGGCGGAATTGAAACCATCGGTACGGGCAGCCGCTTTTATATCCGGGCTGCGGGGAAAAAATCAATCGATACGGGGTTCAGGATTGTGCGGAATCTTTGAAGGCTGCGAGCCCTGCGAGGGCTGCGAGCCCTGCGAGGGCTGCGAGGGCTGTTTTTTCAGGGCAAATCCCGGGGAGATTACCAGGAAGGCTGCCAGGAATCCAAATTCTATTCCCTGGTTTGTAATAACATTTTCAGGTATTACTTCATGGGCCGTGAGGACACGAAGAAGAAATCCCAGAAAAAACGCGCCATACCCGGCCAGGAAAAATCGTCCCTGCCGTGATTTCTTAAATGTCAATACAATTGACAGTATAAACAAAAGAAAGAAACACTGAAAATAATAGAACGTCGAGAGATTAAAACTTGTTTCATTACTGGTTACCAAACAAAGAAGTATAAACAGGGTGCCCTGGATCAAAATCGAGAAATTGACAATTATATTAACCGGTATGTACTGTTTCCCTTCCCCAATATATGCCTTAAAATAAATCCCTATAAATAGAACCACATGCATTATGAGCACGGGAAGTATCCAATTCTGGAACCAGGGAAAATCGGACCAGAAATACCGGTATGTTGTCCCGCTTAAATGAAGCTGTAGAATTGTCCACGCGGTAATCAGTACCAGGTAATAAAAAGAGAAGATTTTTTTTGTTCTAATGAGCAAATATATTCCGTAAATAATCATAAGCCCCAAAAGCATGAAATAATAATATTCCTGTGGTATGGACCGGTTGTTGCAGGCTTCCTCCGACATACCGGTAAGGGCAAAACTCATTGGGCCACTGGTTTTCATTCGCAGATAATAAGTCCGTTTTTCCCCCGGCTTTTCTTTCAACGTAAAAATAAAATTTCTGTCGTTTATCTCTCGCATGTTATAGGGATACATGTCTCCCACATTTTTTTGTATGAATGAACCGTCATCGCCCGGTATATAGAAATTCACATAGTCCAGTAAGGGATTATCTATTTCCAGGAACCAGTTTCTTTCTTTGTCCGGTTTATTATGAACGGTAAACCGGAGCCAGTAGACCGAATGGGTAATTCCAAAATGAATCCTCCTGTCACGGGGATCGTGCTCTGCCCAGGCATGAGCCGGGGTTTGTATAACATTCTCAAGTGAGAGATCCCCTCTCCTGTCTTCAAGAAAATCCAGGTGTTTTTCCAGCCGCGGAATGGCAGCATTGTCGTCCAGGACAAGAGGTTCGGCTGCAAAACCTTGCGAAAGAACGATGAGGATTAAACAGAAACTTATTACAAATCTTTTTATCATACTATACTGCTCCAATTTTATTTAGATCTTAATAAATTAAGATATTCCTCAGCGGTAAGAATTGTAATATCCGCTTTTTTATAGTCCTTAACATTTCTTGTTATTAAATATTGAATGCCATTTTCAACCGCAGCATAGTATTGTATTGAATCTTCAAAATCTTTAAAACCGGATGCCAGTGCCAGATCAATAATTTTACCATCAACAGGCAATATATTTACCAGGGCCTTTAATTTTTGCAAACTTTTAATAGCTTGATTTTTATTCTGTAGTTTTCTTAATATATAATGTAAATTTGCAAAAACAATTGGAGAAGTAAACGCTCGTATTTTACCTGAGTCAATGAGAGAGAAAAGTTCTGCCGCGTAAGCATGAAAAGGATCTCTTTGAGCGAAAAGATCTAAAATGATGTCGCTATCAACAAAAATTTTTTTCATATTTTTTTATTATTTATACTTTTCTATTAAAAAATCAGTATATTCTTCTCTATTATCATCGTCATCATCCAATTTAATTATTCCCGATAATTCTTTCACGAGCGGTGTATATTTCTTATTCATCATACTTTTTTCCTCAATTAAGGATTTGAAATATCGCTCAACCATTTTAGATAAACTTATATTTTTCTGTTGCGCGTATAATTTCGCCTGTTCAACAACATCTTTATCGAGCTTTAGTGTTAATTTTGATTCCATAGAGACCTCCGTACGTATATAATAAAACACATTTATACGTATAAGTCAATACTTTTTTATTTTAGAAAGACCATGAGGCATAAACAGAGAATCGTGGCGAATCTTTTCATCAAACTGATTCTTCTCCTCCCCTTTTAAACCCAAGCTGAGAAGAGACCACTGTTGAGGTATAGACCACGGCGTTGACAATCTCCTCTCGTTTTTCATTGATATGTTTAGCGTTCCCGGTAAGGGCAAACGCGGCAATAACTTCTCCCGTATGATTAAAAAAAGGTCCGCCAATACCGCCCAGACCCACGAGATTTTCTTCCCGGTCAAAAGCAACCCCGGTCTTTTTCACTTCCGCGATTTCCTTTTCAAAATCTTCCCGATTGGTAATGGAATTGGGTGTAAGGGATTCAAAAATATAATTTTCCAGCAGCCTGTCCCGCTTCTCCGGTTCCATATAGGCAAACAGGACCTTGCCGATACAGGAAGAATGAGTGGGAATAACACTACCGGCCTGTGGAAAAACCATAAATTTATTATCCGGTTCGGTTCGCAGAACAACTACAACCTTGTCTCCAACGAGCATACCGCCGTTAACCGGTTCCCGGAACTGGAAACAGAGCCGTTCCATCCATACCCTGGTAATGGTAACCAGGTCCATATTAGTAGCGTATTTCATGCCCAGTTGAAAGAGCATGGGACCAAGGCGATACTTGGAGGTAACAGGATCGCGTTCCAGGTAATCCCGGGCAACCAGGGTATTCACAATGCCCTGGATAGTGGTTTTGGGCAGAGAAAGCTCCTGCGCGAATTCGGCAATTCCCAGTGCCCGCTTCTCTGTTACAAATAAAGCCAGTATATCGGCCGCCCGCTCTATTGACTGGATAAGCCGTTTCCCGGTTTTTGTTCCCTTCTCTGCTTTGACTTCCTCTTTAACTTCCTTCATATTCATAAACCTTCCCGTCCGGGTAGAATCTGCGTCTGTTTTTCTATATTTTTTATTTTACCGGAATCTATTCGACATTGACGAATGTGTCAATCTTTTTTTCAAGAAACCACTCCCTTCAAACATCATTGAGAGTGCGGCTCCCGTGGTCGCGTCTTAATATAAGGTATATCAACCCGGAATGTAACCTATGCCCGGAGCAATGCCTCTGCGGAACGTTCGGAACTCGCTCCGCTCAAACAGCCTCACATTCCGC
>JAAENB010001179.1 GCA_024224995.1 bacterium
AGTTTGCCCCAAAAACCTATTTTGGGAGGAAAATATGGCATATCCGGAAAGAACGTGTGAAGCGGGATTAACCTATCACACCTGGTCCCGCTGCCGTCAGTGGAAAAAGTTAATGAAAGATAACAAGGTAAAGCATCTGCTAGTGCGGATACTCAAAGACGCGCAGGTCAAATTCGAGTTTGAATTATGCGCGTTTGCGATTTTAGACGAGCATTTTCATTTTATTATCAAAACAGTTAATGAGCATGATACGATATCACTGATTATGCAAAATATTAAGGTGCGGCTCGCCCGGAACTGGAATATCATGAATAATGAAATTGGGCCTTTTTTTAACGAGCGTTTTGGCAGCCGGATTATTGACGATAGTGATGTCCCGGAGTTCGATCTTAACTGGCTTTTGTGGTACATTGCCTATAACCCGGTTAAAAAAGAGATCAAAGAAAACCCGAAGGTGAGCAGGAAAAAGCTTAAAAAAGAGAACGAGATCTTTCTTGATCCCCGGGATTATGAATTCAACAGCATCAACGCCTATCTCGACGAAGAGTATGAGTCTCCGGTTGAGATTACCCTTCACCCGTTTTTCCTTGAACTGGGTAAAACCCCTGAAGAACGGATGGAAGAATTTCTTCGTTTTGAATCCCTTTACAAAGATAAATTGTATCTCGATCTGGAAAAGTTTCTCTCGTAGAGTCCCCGGGATTCCTGCCGTTTTTACCGCTACAGTACCTTTTAAAAGCGTGACTCTGTCCCGCCCGGGTTTGGTGTGTTCGCGCCTGCCGAATATCCGGGTATTTGCCTGGTTCTTCCCTTCTTTTTGCTATGGATTCCTTTTTCCGAAGCGTTCTTTTGCGGCAAGGAGCTTGTTTTTAAAAGCCCCCTCTTTGATCTGGCGCCCTTTTTGGTATGATCTCAGAGCTCTTATAAAGAGCTCTGAGAAATTTTCACTTTCGAAGAGTTCTTTTGCGGCAAGGAGCTTGTTTTTAAAAGCCCCCTCTTTGATCTGGCGCCCTTTTTTGGTGTGTTCTCAGAGCTCTTTATAAGAGCTACCCTTTTATTGCAAGGTTCTCACTATCCGGAAGCCAAAATGAGGCTGCCGGTCCAGGTCACCATAGCCAAAACGTGTAGATGAATGCAGCCATCCGGCACTACTTGCGAAGGAGCCGCCGCGTACAATCTTGCCCACACCGGTTGCGGGGCCCCAGGAATCATTGTCCGTAAATGGTGAGCTTGTTGTATAATCAGAACTCCACCAGTCATAGACCCATTCCCACATGTTGCCGCTCATGTCGTATAAACCAATACTGTTTGCCTTTTTTCCCGCTACACCGTAACTCTTAGTACCGGAATTGTCGGTAAACCACCCAACTTCATTCAGGTTGGGATAGTCTGTTGTATTCGTATCCATATCGGCTCCGCTGTAATGATGCCCCGCGCGATCTCCCTTTTCCCTGGCAAAATATTCCCATTCCGCCTCTGTTGGAAGCCTGAAGCCGTTTGCCGACCAATCCGTATGGGTAGAATTATAGGCGTTGTCCGTGTTTTTATATACAGACGTAAAAGCGCTATTTGTATAATAGACCGGCCTGAGTCCCTTGCTCTCGGAATAAGCATTACACCAGGCTATGGCATCCCGCCAGGCTGTCGTTCCCACGGGTTGATAACTGCCGCCTGTTGGTGCCGCGCCCCAGGTTCCCTCGCTTCCTTCCTTCCCGCTGCCAATGTTGTACCCTGATGCTGATTGTATCACACTGTACCACTTTGAGTAGGTCAGTTCGTATTTTGAAACATAGATGTCTCTTGTGATGGTTACATCATGGATAACATCGGAATATTGGGTACTCTGCCCGGTGCTGTCTCCCATTGAATAGCTTCCGCCGTATATCATCACCAGGTCAGAGTCTTGCGGATCAGCGGAAAATTCCGCCGGGTAACTTGCGGTCACGGTTACGGTATAATTCTGTGTTGAGCCATCTGCCGCGCTTACGCGGTAGGTCAGGGGATTGGTAAAATTATTCACTGTTGAACCGCTGTATTGTATGCTGCCGCCCACTCTTACGGTTTCCCCGGTTGTGGTAAAACTCGCCACAAGGGCTGTTACGCCGGTGCCGTAGGGCAGGGAGGCGGTGATAGTTGTTCCGCTAATGTTCGCGCTTACGCCACAGGCCGGAAAAGAAAAGGCAGTAATGGCTTTGGCAGTGTTTTGAGCAACGGTGACCGTAACCCGGTAATCCTGTGTTGTTCCGTTCGTCGCAGTTACGCGGTAGGTCACGAGGCTTGAAAAATTATTCGAACTGGCGCCGCTTACCTGTATGGTACTGCCCACTCTCACGTTTTCCCCGCTTGTAGTAAACGCTGCCACAAGAGAACTTACGCTGGTGCCGTAGGGAACGGTTGCCGTTATATTGGTTCCGCTGATATTGGCTGTTACGCTAAGTGACGGAAAAGAAAAGACCGTAATTTCTTTAGAGCTGTTTTGCGCGACTGTTACGGTAACAATGTAATCCTGTGTTTCCCCGTTTGCCGCCGTTACCCGGTAGACTACGGGATTGGTAAAATTATTCTGCGTAGATCCGCTCGTCTGAAGAGTACTGCCCACCTGTACGGTTTCCCCCGTAGTGGTAAAGGTTGCCGCCAGGGAGCTTACGCTCGTGCCGTAGGGCACGGTTGTGGTGATATTGGTTCCGCTGATATTGGCCGTTATTCCCAGCGCGGGAAAACCAAAGCCGGTTATTGCGTTGGCTTCATTGGGAAGAGCTGAAACCGTAAAGATAAATTCCACTGTCTCGCTTTGCGTCCCGCTCTCAACAGTTCCAATAAGCCTGATCCGTTGATCCCCATCACTATAGGATGGTCTGTTGACCCTTCCGTCGGGGCGGATTACCGCGGAAGCGTCTTCTCCCGTATCGGCATAGACCGCTTCCCAGGTTATGGTTGTTCCGTTTGGCCCGGTGCGCGGTAAATTAAGATCACCCGTTACCGCGTCGGGGTCACTGCCTCCCCCGCTTAAAAAATCAGCAGGATCTGTTGATTCGAACTCTTCTATTGCTCCTGCCACGGCTTCCGTGTCGTTTTGCTCCCCGTCATTCGGGGGAGGGGTATTGCTGCCGCAAGCCGTAACAACAAGGGCCAGGGCGAAAAAGCAGATGTAAGCTGAACTGAGTATTTTTTTCATAATAAATCATTCCTTATTAAAATTTTTTTTAACTTCAAAGCCGCGTCAGTCAAGCGTTCTTACCAGCCGGAAACCGATGCCGTCGGACCAGAGGTCCCAGGGGGTGCACTTACGAAAAGACGCACGCAACTGAGTTCCACTTGAGCTGTAACCGCCTCCACGGAAAACACGATAGGGGTAATACACGGAGGACGTATCAGCTTCGGCAGGACCGGAGGGATCATTGCCGGTATAGGGTGGGCTATTCGTATAGGTGACACCATACCAGTCATAAACATATTCCCATACATTCCCGCTCATGTCGAAAAGCCCAATGCCGTTTGCGGTCTTGCTGCCAATAATATGGCTATCTATTCCTGCATTATTGTCGAACCAGGCTACCGATGACGCCTGGGGCCAGCTTGACTGGTCTACGTCGTAATCGGCGCCGCTATAATGATGCCCGTACCGCTCTCCTTTTTCTCTTGCCAGGTATTCCCATTCCGCTTCCGTGGAAAGACGGTACCCGTTGGCGGTCCAGTCGGTATATGCATTATCGTAAGCATTATTCGCGTTTTTGTACACAAGGGTTTGGCTCGCGTTTGCGTAATAAACAGGGCGCAGTCCTTTCATTTCCGAGTAGGCGTTGCACCAGGTTATTATCTCCTCCCAGGTTATCTTTATCACGGGTTCATTCCCCGGTGAAGGGGCTGCGCCATCGACTCCGTTCCTGCCTTCTCGTCCGCCTTTTACTCCGATGTTTCCGGATTCGTCAAAGGTGTACCCCAGGGCAGCGGCTGCTTGTTTTACCGTATACCACTTACTATAGCTTGTCTCGTATTTTGATACATACAGATCCCGGGTGATGGTTACGGGATGGGTCACAAAGGCATTGCTTCCGCAGGCGTTGGTGCCGTCTCCCATGGTATACGTTCCGCCTTTTATTAAAATAAGATCGGAATCATAGGGGTCTGCTGAAAATTCAACGGCCTCGGCTATGGTTACGGTTACGGTATAATCTCTCACCGCTCCGCTTCCCGCTGTAACCCGGTAGGTCACGGCCCCGGTAAAATTATTTGCCGTTGAACCGCTGTATTGTATGGTGCTGCCCACTCTTACTGAGTCCCCCGTTGTGGAGAACGCCGCCACAAGAGCGGTTACGTTTGTGCCGTAGGGTACGGACGCGCTTATATTTGTGCCGCTGATATTCGCGTTTGTCCCCTGGGCCGGAAAAGAAAAGGCCGTAATTTCATTGGCATTGTTTGGCGCAACAGTCACCGCCACAGTATAATCTTCCCAGCTGCCATCATCTGCCGTTACCCGGTAGGTCACGGGACTGTTGAAATTATTTCCCGTTATACCGCTGTTCTGAAGCGTGCTGCCAACGTGTACGGTATCACCTGTTGTGATGAACGCTGCTGCCAGGTTGCTGATGGTTGTGCCGTACGGTACCGTTGCGGTTATGGTGGTGCCGCTGATATTGGCCGTTACTCCCAGAGAGGGAAAAGAATATGCCGTAATGGCTTTCGCGTTATTCTGCGCCACGGTTACGGTAACGGTATAATCCTGTGTTGAACCGTCTCCCGCCGTTACCCGGTAGGTTACGGAGCTGGTGAAATTATTTGCCGTTGTTCCGCTGACCTGAAGCGTGCTGCCAACGTGTACTGTTTCACCGCTGGCGCTAAATGACGCTACCAGCCCGTTTGGATTTGTGTCGTAGGGGACGGTTGCGCTTATGGTTGTTCCGCTGATATTGGCGGTTACGCCACAGGCCGGAAAAGAAAAGGCGGTGATTGCTTTGGCGTCATTGGGGTAGGCTAACACCGTGTAGTAAAATACAACGGTATCGCTTTCAGCTCCTTTCGTTACTGTGGCTGTAACCCTGATTTCCTGGTTCCCGGTGCTGTACGATGGCCTGGTAACGGTTCCGTCCGGTCCAATGACCGCTGAGGCGTCATCTCCGCTGCCCAGGTAAACGGCTTCCCAGGTAATTGTGCTGCCGCTTGGTCCTGTTTGGGGTAAATTCAGGTCATTCGTTACCATGTCGATATTCGTATCACCGCCGGTTAAAAATCCTTCGGCGCCGGTGTTCCGTAAATGAGCCGTATCATCAGTGACGCATTCAATGTCGCTTTTGGGCGGTAAATCGCCAAAGGCTTCTTCGTTGTGGCAGCTGCTAAAAGTCATTGTTGCTGCCAT
>JAAENB010001180.1 GCA_024224995.1 bacterium
TCCGTGAGGCAGTTCCAAAAAATTTTTCAGCCATTCGTATTTTGCTTTTCCGTATTCTTCCATGTCCTTCCAGCCGTCAGCTCCGCTGACTGCCGCACATATTGCAATTACAGTTATATCCGACAGACACAGCCAGTAAAATTCTGTAAATGACAAATAACAAATAACATAGTAACATAATCCTGATCTGACGATTCCATTTCCATATTCAGTTCACTTTCGTTGCTGCTGACCTATTCTAACCAGCAGCCAGTAAGATTGCTGAGATATTTTTCCGGTGCGCGCTGAAAACTGCGCCGCCTGCTGGCAGGTTTTAAAAGTTCAAGCAGTTTTTCCATAGCTGCCCGGTAGTTTTCATATGACACGTTTCGTATCTTTTCGGCAAGATCCGGAATGCTGTTTAAGAGAGACCGGGCTTTTACAAAGAATTCGCCCGCGCTTTCAGTCACACCGCCGGAAGTGCTTTTGCGTCCGGTTACTTTTCTCTGCCCTCTTTTTACGGAACCGAACTCTCTTTCCA
Source organism: bacterium (assembly GCA_024224995.1). The sequence goes on from JAAENB010001180.1 coordinate 521, forward strand.
AATCATTATTATGGGCCGGAAGATTCGGAATGTCACAGCAGTGAAAAAGTCCTCCGATGTAACGTTCCGTCACGGCAGCAACATGACCGAGAAATATTTTCATAAGTGATTTGCGGCCCCTTTTGCCTGACGTTTTTTTTTGCTGCTCCTCCAAAAACGATTCCAGTGCCTGTCTGACTGTATCCGAATCCTTTTCCATATTAAGAATACGGGCGATTTTACGAATTACGGAAATACAGGACAGGAGCCTGTCGGCCAGACGTTTCACAGAATCAGGATATTTCAGGATATTGTATAATTTCCTCAGCTCCTTCCATGGCCCGCCGGGCTTGCGCAGCATTTCCCGCAGCGCTCTGCAAATTTCCGAAAGACGCTCATAACGTTTCAGAGCCGGAGGATCGAGAGGTGCCTTCCCTGAGCATCTGGCGGCTGTCAGTGCTGCCTCGCACAGTTCCAGGGCCAGTTCCACTTCCTCAGTGCGGGGATCCCCCTTTCCGGGATTCTTACGAATTCTTTCCTGCAGCCGCAGAAGCTTTTTTCTGAGCTCCTTCACATCCTTAACCGTCTTACCGACTGCCTCTGAAAGTTTTTTCAGATCATCTTCCAGGGGATCGTCCAATTTTTCAAGATAA
>JAAENB010001181.1 GCA_024224995.1 bacterium
GGCCATAGGTTACATTCCGAATGACGTTTTTCGGTATATCAAGACACGATCGACCCTGTGTAGCGGGAAAAATATAGATCAGAGACTAAATAGTACTGCGGGCTGCATCTGGCGTAGAAGCAAAAAGAGTTTCTTGAGAGAGAATCAAATATGTCAAAAAAACGAATAACAATTCCGATATTTATCCCGCACCTGGGCTGTCCTCATCAGTGCGCCTTCTGCAACCAGTGGGAGACCAGTGGTTCCCGGGTTTTGCCGGATAAAAAATCGATTGATGAGCAGGTTGTGCGGTATCTTTCCCAAAAGGGTGCTGATGTTGAACATATTGAGATCGCTTTTTTTGGCGGCAGTTTTACCGGGATTCCCATTCCCCTGCAGGAAGAGCTTCTTTCGGCAGCAGGTCCGTACCTGGAAAAAAATATTATTCAAGGGATACGCCTTTCTACAAGGCCCGATTACATAAACGAACAAGCTCTTTTGCTGCTAAAAAAATATTCAGTTACTACTATTGAACTGGGTATACAATCATTCTTCGATGATGTTCTTTCCGCCTCAAATAGAGGACACTCCGCCCGGGACTCACACCAGGCTCCGGAACTGGTTAAAAAACACGGGTTTGATGTTGTTATCCAGCTGATGCCAGGTCTTCCCGGAGATTCCAGGGAAAAATCAATTCAATCTGCCGAAATTGCTGCCGAATATACTCCCGCAGGTGTGAGAATATATCCCACTGTTGTACTAAACAATACAAAACTAGCCCACATGTACAAAAACAATGAATATTCCCCTCTTTCAACGGAAGAGGCTGTGGAGCGGTGTAAAGATATGTATATGGTATTTCAGCGGAATACTATTCCCGTAATTAGAATGGGGCTCCATCCTCTTAACCCGGAAGAGCGGAAAAATATTCTTGCCGGTCCTTATCATCCTTCATTCGGTTTTATGGTAAAATCGAGGATGAGGCGGGATATAATAGAAGAGGCTGTAAAGGACCTTATTCACGGCAAGCCCGGGCTTACAGCCCTGAAGATAGAGATTCCCGACAGGAATAAAGAAGAGTATATTGGAACGAAGAAAGAGAATATTGAATATATTAAACAGCGATTTAACCTTAAAAAGGTTGAGTATTTTATTAGCGCGGACTCAAGTATCCGGATTACCCACGAATAAATAAAAAAAAATATCAATTTTATGCTTGATTCAGCAATCGAATTATTTATTCTATCTAAAAAAAATAGAGGAGATGCATCATGAACTCACCCATCCCCACTCATCCGCTTGGTTCCGAAGCAAAGATTTTATTGTCGAGCGTTTTTGGCCCCTATGCAAGAGATGATGAATACGGAAGCAGAACCGTTAACCCCATGGAATTGTATCATAACCAGGTAACACGGGTTCAAGGAGCTTTTTCCCTTCGCATGTTTCACCGTTCATTCGGGCTTATGCTGATCCAGTCAAATATTGACGCTCCCTGCACACTCCTCGATTTTCCCGACCAGGACCGTTTCATTGAAGAGATCAAAAATAATTCCTATGATGTTGTGGGAATCAGTGCCATTATTCCGAATATCGGTAAAGTGAAAAAAATGTGTGAACTGGTACGGGAATATCTTCCCGATGCTCAAATTATTATTGGCGGACATATTGCCAATAAACCGGAACTTGATAATGAAATTAATGCTGACTATATTTGCAAGGGCGACGGTATAAGCTGGTTCAGGCAATATCTCGGGGAAGACGAAAAAGCGCCTCTGCGCCATCCCCTGGCCTACTCCGGGTTTGGAACCCGCATCCTGGGCATCCCGCTGCCCAGGGGAAATACGGCAGGAGTCCTTATCCCTTCCGTAGGGTGTCCCATGGGCTGCAATTTCTGCTCTACATCAGCGCTTTTCGGCGGAAAAGGAAACCACATCAGCTTTTATGAGACTGGTGATGAGCTCTTTTCTGTTTTATGCCAGCTCGAAGAACGCCTGAAAGTTAAATCCTTTTTTGTCCTTGATGAAAATTTTCTTTTATATAAAGAGAGAGCGCTTCGTCTCCTGGAGCTTATGGAAGAGCACGATAAAAGCTGGGCTTTTTATGTTTTTAGTTCGGCACGGGTTATACGGTCATATTCCATTGACCAGCTCGTCCGGATCGGGATCGCGTGGATGTGGCTGGGCCTGGAAGGTGAAGGCAGTCAATACTCCAAGCTTAACGGGATCGATACCAGGGACCTGGTTAAGGAGCTTCAGTCTCACGGAGTCCGGGTTCTGGGCTCTACGATTATTGGCCTGGAAGAGCATACCCCGGAAAATATGCATTCGGTCATTGATTGGGCTGTTAGCCATAACACCGATTTTCACCAGTTTATGCTCTATACGCCGCTCGCGGGAACACCATTATACAACGATTACCAAAAAAAAGGTACCCTGCTTTCGGAACAGGAATGTCCCGATGCCGACACTCACGGCCAGGAACGGTTCAATTACCGCCATCCCCATATTCCGGCTGGTCAGGAAAAAGATTTTCTCATGCAGGCCTTTACCCATGATTTTGAGATCAACGGACCCAGTATGGTTCGAATAATCCGGACTGCTCTTAAGGGCTGGAAGCGATATAAGAATCATCCCGACGAGCGGGTTCGCAGGCGGTACGCCATGGAAACCGTTCGTCTTAAAGACACCTATGCTGCCGCAGTCTGGGCCGCAAAAAGCTGGCTTGGTTCGGCTCCGCTCACCACAGGTAAAGACAATAAAGCGCTTCAAAAAGAAATCACCGCAGTCCTGAAAGACCTGTACCGTGAATATGGTCTCATAAGCCGAATATTCGCGCCCATATTCGGCAAAATCATCACCTTTACCATGAAGCGGGAAGAAAAAAAACTTGCACAGGGCTGGACTCACGAACCAGCGATCGCTTTTGAAAAAAACGCGCGCGCCATGGAACTCCATAGAGCCGACCCCATTCTTTCCCGGATTAAAATCCCTGAAATAGAAGTTACCTCTTGCGATTTTTACAATGTTGCCACCAATGTGGCAGGCAAGCTTGGTATTAAGGTGCCTGAACCGGAGTAGTTGTCAGGGCTCGGGGGCCGGGGATCAGAGGTCAGGGGCCAGTTGGGAAAAGAAAGAGAGTAGCGGACCTGTGGTCGCGTCTTAATAAAATGTATATCAACCCGGAATGTAAATTATGCCTGCCTGGAGTAATACCTCTGCAGATTGTTCGGAACTCGCTCCGCTCAAACAGCCTCACAACCTGCCGAGGCATCACTCCAGGCAGGCATAATTTACATTCCGAATGACGTTTTTCGGTATATTAAGACAGGACCGACCCGGTGTAGCAGGGAAAAAATACGTCAGAAACTAAATAGCATTGCGAGCTGCATCTGGCCATACTACTTCCAGGCCCGTGCATAAGCAAAATTTAGTTTCTTAAGAGAAAATAAGGGTTTATCCTTGACATTTTTGGAAATAAGTTGAAATTTTGTTTACTCTTGTGATTATTGTTTATTATAAATTACAATTGCAAAATATTAGGAATACCGGGCAAGATTATGAGTTCAGAAAAGAAATATACGGAAGTTATCTGGTATGGAAGAGGCGGTCAGGGTGCTATTACAGCCAGTCAGTTAATCGCAGAAGCCGCATCATATGAAGGATATAAGGGAGTTACCACAGCCCCCTCATTTGGAGCGGAACGAAGAGGGGCTCCTGTTGCCGCGTTTTTGCGGCTTTCCAGTGAACCAATACGAATTTTTTCACAAATTGATGATCCCGATGTAATTGTGGTACTTGATCCAACCCTGCTGTCAATTCTGGAGCTTGAAAAACGCTTTAAAAAGGAAGCGGTGTTAATTGTAAATTCAACCAAAACCCCGGAAGAACTGGGGCTTGCTTCGTTTAAAAAAGTGGGAATCGCAGACGTCACTGCTACGGCTCTTGAAAATAACCTCACCATGGCCGGGGTTGCAATATTAAATACACCTATTTTAGGGGCTTTTGTAAAAACAACGGAGCTGGTTGGCATGCCTTCAGTTGAGCGGTTTATTAATAGTAAGTTTGCCGGAGAAAAAGCAGAGCTCAATGTACAGACCGCGCGAATTACTTTTGAATCAACAAAAGTCTTTGATCAATAATACTATACTGGAACAGGGAAATGTTATGGGAACAAAAGAATGCGGACATATAACAGCATCATCTTCTCCTGCAAAAGGAGAGGCCGGACGAACCGGAGATTGGCGGGTTAAGCACCCCGTAATAAACCATGAAGTGTGCACCCCTTCGAAAACAGGGCGGCCTTCATGTTTTCTTTGCTGGACCTATTGCCCCGACGGCGTTGTCAGTAAAACCGTTCCTCCGCAAATTGACCTTGAGTACTGCAAGGGATGCGGCATTTGCGCTGAAGAGTGCCCTACGGGAGCAATTGAGATGGTAACTGACGAGTAAGTAAGGTGATCGGTGGCCCTGGGGGGCCGGGTAACCGGTAATCGGTTAAAGAATAACACCGGCACGGCCGGGAGAAAATAGATCAGAAACAAAAAAATATTGCGAGCTGCATCTGGCCTGCCACCCGGGGCACTTCGGCTCCGCTCAGTGACCCGGGTGGCAGGCCCGCTTACAAGCATAATTTAGTTTCTTGAGAGAGAGGATTACATGGCGGAAGAAAATATAAAGATTTTGACAGCTAATCATGCTGCGGCTTATGCGGCAAAGCTTGCGAATATACAGGTAATATCGGCATACCCGATTACTCCCCAGTCTCCGGTTGTTGAGAAATTGCTGGATATGAAAGAAAATGATGAGATTGGCGCGGAGATTGTGACGGTGGAAAGTGAACACAGCGCTATTACTGTTTGTATCTCAGCATCGGCTGTGGGAGCCCGGGTTTTTACCGCCAGTTGCGCGAACGGGCTGGCGCTTATGCATGAGCAGCTGCACTGGGCTGCCGGTTCCCGGCTGCCAATAGTAATGGCAATTCCAAACCGTGCCATGGCAGCTCCCTGGAGTATTCTCAATGATCAGCAGGACAGTATCTCTCAGCGGGATACAGGGTGGATGCAAATCTATTGCAGAAATAACCAGGAAGTTATGGATTCCATTATCCAGGCATATAAAATCGCAGAAACCGTTATGGCACCAATAATGGTCTGTTATGACGGGTATGTGTTGTCCCATACAATGATGCCGGTGATACTGCCCGATGCGGATAAAGTCTCGGAGTTCCTTCCTTCCTATGTTCCTCATACCATTCTTGATCCTGAAGATCCAAAAAATATCAATCCCGTAACACTGGCAGAGCCCAGGAAGAATGCAAATGGCGAACTCTGTCACGGGTATTATGAGTTCCGGTATATGCTGCAGGAGTCACTGCTTAAAGCAGTAGACGTTACACAAGAGGTGGGAAAAGAATACGGAGATCTCTTTGGCCGGGAATATGGAATTCTCGATACCTACCGCTGTGAAGGAGCAGACCTGGTAATGATTTCCATAGGAAGTCTTGCAAGTGAGGCGCAGGATGCCATTGATTCACTACAGGACGAAGGATTGAAGATTGGGATTGTTCATGTGCGATTGTACCGTCCTTTTCCGGCGGAAGCTATTGCGCAGGAAATACGGAAGATCGGCTGCCGCGGCGTTGCGGTAATGGAAAAGAATGTGAGTTACGGGTATGAAGGGGCCTTGTGTGTTGATGTAAAAGCGGCTCTTTTTGATTATTCCGTACCGGTTTTTGCTCATTGTTATATTATGGGGCTTGGCGGCAGGGATGTGAAGGCCGTTGAAATCGCGGAAACTCTTAAAAAGAGTTATGAATATGTGGGCAAACCGGCTGGGGAACAGTATAAACCCCAGGAATGGGTAAATTGTAAATTATAAAACAGGGAAATGGTACAGGGTGAAAGGTGCAAGGGGAGAAGAAGCCCCTGCTGAGCAGCTGACCCGGGCCTTCGGCTCCGCTCAGACACCCGATGGCCGGGAAAAAATAGGTCAGGAACTGTGTTGATACCGGGGTCTGTTTCTCTCGGCCCCCCCCCCAACCCCCAAAGGGGGCGCAAGAGTTTTTGGAAATGAGTCAATTTTAGCCCGGGGTTTTAACCCCATTAGGGCAGCAGAGCATAACCCCGGATAACATCTTCCGGTAGAAGGCTCTGTTTATAAATAAGTTCACCAGGGTGATGGGTTTTCTCATAGCGTGGGGCTTCCAGCCCCTCGTTATGATGA
>JAAENB010001182.1 GCA_024224995.1 bacterium
GAACGTTCTGCAGAGGTATTACTCCTGGTAGGCATAATTTACATTCCGGGTTCATATACCTTCTATAGCCCGCTCTGCAGGGTCAGCTGCTCTCAAAAAGCTAGATTGTGTTTGTGCGCGGGCCAATATTATTTAGTTGCTGACGTTTTTAGGGAAACGTCATTTGCAGTTTTAATACACCCTTTTCAGGAGGTGAGGACTGTTTGAGCGGAGCGAGTTCCGCAGCCGGATGAAAAGGGTGTATTAAAACTGCCCGCGTACCCCCAAAAAACGAGCACTTACTTCAGTTTCTGACGTATTTTTCTCCGCCGGGGCGGGGTCAGGTGCTCTCAAGCATATAATAACCCTTTTTTTCTTCTTGCTTTATTTGAGCATACATACGTAATTATTTCAATTCATTTTATTTCTTTTCAGGAGCCGCCAAATGGAAGAACAGAGCTGGGTATACAACGAAATGGTTCATGTAGGAACCGATTACGACAATATTGAAGAAGTTGAAAAATACGATAAAAAAATGTCTTCCATTCGTGATATTGAGTCGGAGATTAGAGATATACTGGAAGCGGTCCGGCCCGCTAGTTCCCAGCGCTTGATTGAATTCGGCTGTGGTACGGGTGAATTCTCTATTGCGGCATCGGAATATTATAAAGAAGTTTGTGCTGTTGATATATCCAAAGTGATGCTTGAATACGCTCAAAAAAAAGCACAGGACCGCGGAAGAGATAATATCACCTATGTTCAATCGGGTTTTTTGCAGTTCAATAATGACGGCCCGCTTTTTGATGCTGCCGTCTCCCAGGTTGCCCTGCACCATCTTCCCGACTTCTGGAAACTGGTTGCTCTAAAAAAAATCAATGCCGTTCTTCACGATAAGGCTAAATTCTATTTACGTGATGTTGTTTTTTCTTTTAATCCCGAAAAATACGAAAAATCGATCAATTATATTATCAACTCTACAACGGAACAGGCCGGACCCGATGTTGCCGCTGCCTTTGAACGCCACATCAGGGCCGAATACTCCACCTACGACTGGATCATGGAAGAGATGCTCTACCGCGCGGGCTTTGTTCTTGAACAGGCCGATTACCATGATGAGTATATGGCGGTATATGTCTGTTCCAAAGATGCTTCTATTAAATAGCAGCGGACCCGGGTCTTCGGCTCCGCTCAGACACCGGAGGGCCTAGAAAAAATAGATCAGAAACTGCGGTTTACAATGGGCCAATTCCACCGGGGATTTAGCATGGAGCTCTGCTCTGCTCCCGGGGAAAAAATACGTCAGAAACTCAATAGTATTGCAAGCTGCATCTGGCCTTGAAGTAGTATGGGCTCTTTGGGTTGTGAGGACTGTTTGACCAAAGGGAGTTCCGCAGCAATCCAAAGAGCCCATACTACTTCAAGGCCCGCGCACAAGCAAAATCAAGTTTCTTGAGAGCGTGGCCCCCGTGCAGCAAAAAAAATACCAAAAAACCTTAAAAACCCAACATAAAACCAATACTGTTTACATTTCATCACTCTTTTTTTCACAAAATATTTGCCTTTCCCATTTATTGTATTATATTATATATCAATGATAAAAGGCCTGCCAGGCCAAGGAGATAAGCAGTTTTATTATTAAAAAGTATTCTAAAAAACATAGAATCCAGCCTCAAGCACTACCCTGTTTACCCTACCCATCATCTCCGGGATTATCCCGGTCAATCCGAACCAGCACCTGTTCCGCAGGGTAACCATGAATGCATTGGTATGAGGCCAAACCATATAACGCATTGTTATGTGAATGCAAGCCGGGCAAAAAACAATCCCGGAGCAGAATATAGATACAGTCCGTAAAAAAAAACGGGCACTAAAGCCAAAAAAAAAATTTTGGTAGAAATACCAGGGAGGACTCAAAAATGAAGAACGTACTTATTAAAAACAAACTTATGATTTTACTGGTTTTTACAATGGCAGTTATGGCTTCCATGATTGGCTGTAAAACAACCGACGGCGTAACAAGTTCGCTGGAAGGAAAGCCCGAGTTGTACATTGAAGGAAAATGGCTCTCTCCTCATGTCTATGTTATCAGCGCATCAGCCGCCCCCGGGAAACTGGGTGAGGGAAAAGCAAGAACCACCAGGAGAAATTTCGCAAGAGAAGCTGCCCGGCTTGATGCGGTTCGTCTCGCCCTTGTTAAATTCAAAGGTGAAAGAGTGGAAGCCGCATCGGGTATGTCTAATTTTGAACTGAGCGGCATTGCTGTTGCAGCGGAAACAAAAGGGTTCATCAAAGGCGGTTCCATTGAAAAAGCGTTTTACAATGAAAACGACGAATGCCAGGTTATTTTTAAAATTGAAGCAAAAAACTTAAGAAAAAATAACCGTGATCTATCGATCAAGTAAACAGGCACTGCCAACCATAAAGCCGGAGCAAAGAACTCCGGCTTTATATATTTAAAACATACAAAACCGGCACTAAAGCGACAATAAACTTTTGGTAGAAATACCAGGGAGGATCTTCGAATGAAGAACTTATTTATTAAAAACAAACTTATGGTAGTACTGGTTTTTACAATGGCTGTTATAGCGTCCATGATTGGCTGTAATACTACCGGCGGCGTAACGAGTTCGCTGGAAGGAAACCCCGAGCTCTACACTGAAGGAAAATGGCTCTCTCCTCATGTCTATGTTATTAGCGCTACCGGCGCCCCCGGGAAACCGGGTGAGGGAAAATCAAGAACCACTCGAAGGGATTTATCACGGGAAGTTGCCCGGCTTATCGCGGTTCATAAGGCCCTGATCAAATTCAAAGGTGAAAGAGTGAAAGCCATATCGGCTATGGGCAATTATGAATTAACCGGTATTGCTGTTGCTGCGGAAACAGAAGGGACCATCAAAGGCGGTTCCGTGGAAAAAGTGTTTTACAATGAAAACGACGAATGCCAGGTTATTTTCAAAATTGAAGGTAAAGACCTGCGGAAGAAAAACCGTGAAGTAAATATCAAGTAAATCAGTAAGAGTTGCGAGCTGCATCTGACCTGGAAGCAGGGAAAAATAGGTTAGAAACTGTGTCGATACCGGGGTCTATTTTGCGAAGATGCTCCGGGCAAGGTGTGCGACCCCTGCGAGGGGTTGGGTTCTGAGAGACGTTGCGTGCAACGCCTTTACTGACTGGTTTCAGGTCAGGGCTATGGAGATTCCGAGGAGGGGGTGCAAGAGTTTTTGAAAATGAGCCAATCTCAGCCCGGGGTTTTAACCCCATGGGGCAGCAGAGCATAACCCCGGAGAACATCTTCCGGGAACAGGCTCAGTTCATAAATTAGTTTCCCGGGCTATGGGTATTTCTCATAACGTGGGGTGCGACCCCTGCGAGGGGCTTCCAGCCCCACGTTATGAAGAAAGAGGCCCTGATTTATATCTTAGTTTCTTGAGAGCACCTGACCCGGCAGAGCGGGCTATAGAAGGTATATGAACCCGGAATGTAAATTATGCCTACCAGGAGTAATACCTCTGCAGAACGTTCGGAACTCGCTCCGCTCAAACAGCCTCACAACCTGCCGAGGCATCACTCCTGGTAGGC
>JAAENB010001183.1 GCA_024224995.1 bacterium
ATAATAATAGACTACTGCCCTTCTTGCGGAGCTTTCTGGCTCGATAAAGACCAGCTCAGCAATATGCATAAGTATATAGACCAGGTCGAAGAAGGGAGCCATGAGGTAACTGATCGTTCTGCCTATAATTTACTGGTGCGGTTAAGCAAGATCGCTTATTCCGTATTTCATTAATGCGCCAATTCTCATAACGTGGGTTTAAACCCCACGCTATGAGAATTCCGAATACTGTTATTTTTCAAGCAACTGCTTTATTTCCCTTATAATACAGGCTTCAGTGTGTTCACATTCCAGGCAATAAGGATCATCGGCATTAAAATCTTCCTGCTTGCATAAGCCGGGAACCCGGTCGTCAATAAGGCGCATCATATCCTGGATATAATAAAATTCCTCATCGGACAAAGACTCAATGCTGTGCTCCTTTATTTGCTTATAGAGTTTCAGCAGTACCTGGTTCCGGTCATTTTTATCGCTTAACTGCGTTGCTTTTTCCAGCTCAGCCTTTGACAGCATTTCAGCGCGGTACAATTGGGATTTAAACTTGAACTGTCTTCTTCGTAAAATAAAGAAATAGAGAAGACCAAAAAGCAGACCGCCCAGGTGACCGGCATGTGATATTGGACTGCTTACCCCAATTACCGTGGTTATTAAGAGTATGGAAATGTCGATACAAGCAATCAAAAGAGCCAGGTATTTGGCTTTTATGGGAATTACAAAGAAAAGCAGCATCTTTGTATTGGGGTAGAGCAGACCAAATGCCAGGATGACACCTAAGAGAGCTCCGGAAGCACCAACTGTAGGTATGGCATAAACGGGGCCCTGTATAATGGTGTTGACTAACAGCACAGTAAGACCCGATCCAATTCCCGTGAAAAAATAATATATTAAAAACTTTTTTGAACCCCAGGCCTCTTCAACAATAGAACCCAGGAAATATAATATATACATGTTAAAAATGATATGCAGAAAAATATCTTTACTGTGAACAAACATACAGGTTACAACCTGCCATACATACCCCTTTTCAATAACCAGTTTGGGAATTAGCCCAAAGTAATATTCCATTTTAGGTATCGTTTTCAGTGGATAGTGCATGCTGATAGTATCAGGGGCAGCCATATCCCCCAGGTAGTAAAGGAGTGCGTACATAACGGCATTTATTGCTACTAATTTTGATGTCCAATTGTTTCTTACGGAACCATTCATTGCTGTCTTCCAGGTCGTTAAATATTTCTGCTTTATATGAAAACAAAAAGTGTATATTGTTACAATATTTGTTTATTTAATTTTTATCCATACTAAATTCAAAATTCAGAATTGTCAATGGGCAATTAATTATTATTGTCAGTGCGATATTCACAGTTATCAAGAGAGCACAGATGGCAGTTGTGGACCTCTTTGTCCGAAGGAAAGGCAATGCCCGAGATTGATTTAACCGGGATCATCATAAAGGAATCCGTAAGGGAAACCCCAATGCTTGTTCCGGGAGAGCCCAGGAGAGCGAAAAGATCTTTTTGAGAGTCCAGGGGCCAGGAGGGGAGGGACCCGGGGCTGAGAATTAAAACGTGTCCGCCATGGAACTGTTTAATATCCTTGCGGAAGGCGGAAACAGCACATTCCAGGGCAAATGCCGCAATTTCCATGGAGCAGAAGTTAAGAAAAGAGTCGGAAATGGAATTCGACCATTCTTCCAGCTCAGGGCCGCAGGAAGCAATAAAGGGAAAAATAAGGGAGGGCGGCCCAATATCTTCCGGTAAATCAACAATAAATTCATGGAAAGAAGGGCTAAAGGGAGCAACAGTGTAGAGCGCCCGGGGTCTGGCAATTAAAAGAGCTTCAGATGCCAGGCTTTTAATGGAATCGGCGTTTTTGCTGCCGGGATCAATATGGAGTTTCTTAAAAAGCGCAACAAGATCCGTATGAAAGGGGATGGAATCGAGAATAATAGGTGCTGAATTATCTGTTTTCATGAAAATTAGTTAAAAATACCCGCGAATGCCGCGTAGGAAAGGATTTTTGAACCTGGTAAACCAGGTGGGCTCCCGCATGGTAAGGTAAGATAGTCTCCTCGAGAGAGCATTATCGCAGCTTCCAGATATTGGGTATCCCTTATCAAATGTATTGGCTCAAAAATACAGCAGTCTAATCACGTACACCGCAGGCACTATTAACTTAAAGATAAGAAAGATATGAAAAACGGCAACTATTTTTTTTGGAAATGTGGAAAAACTCGGAAAAACTCGAAAGAATTCTTCTAATATTTAGTAATTGACAACAATCGAGAGATGTAAAATAAAGATTCCTGGTAATTTTTTTTAAAATGTATTATTAAAGAGAGAAAATGCAAAAATTAAGAGGAAGAAGATGTTAAGTAAGTATTTTACTGATTTACAATCAAAACTTGTTAAGAAGAAAGCAACAGCCAAAAAATCAGCCGCAAAAACAGCGTCAAAAAAGACCTCAAAAGGACCGGCAAAGATAAAAGCAGACCTGAAGCTTTTAACAGAGAAGTTGAGCAATATCATACCCGCGCACCTTGCAGTTGAAGCAGCAAAACCGATTGATGCCAGTGGATTTTCTCCTGAGGGAGCGGATCTTATTGTATACAGGCCCTATTGTAATGACCTGGTTCAAATAATGGGAGGATATATTCCCTGTGAATTGATCTACGGAACAATTCATGTCGTTAGTGAACTGGATAAGACATCACTGGCCGATGTTATAAACAAGGTCGCCACAGTGAAAAAACTGGACAAATTTTCCCAGGCAGAACAGTTTGATGAAGATGAGATGGATTTCCAGTCCCTGGTAAAACCTGCTATTATTATTGCGTACAATACCGATTATTCCATGCTTGATCTGAAAAATGACATAGTAAATTATTATATGGCAAAAGGGATTGAGCATGAGCTTGAGTTTGATCTTTTGATAATATTAAATAAGGGTATATATGTAAAGGAGTGGAAGGAAAAGAGGAGTTTTTACGGATTTGAGACAGGACCGGATTCAATGATGTGGTCATTTATTCTAATTAATGAATATATCGATGTAAAGAGAGAGGATGAGATTGATTACCGGAAATATGTACGGTCCGATGAGGTATACAAAGAATATTGATATATAAAAATTGTAAAATTTTGTATAATAATATACTTGACAGATGTCATCAAATGTCTTTAATATAAATATTGCGGATTTTACCGTAAATAAAGAAGAAGAGCTCGTTCCAGGGAACTTAATAAATCATTATATTACTAAGTATCAGAGGAGACCTGTTTTGAAAAAACAATTAACGAAAAGAGTAATTCCACTGCTGATATTTTTATTTGTTGTAAATATATGCATAGGCCAGGCGAAACTCTATGCGGGAGATAAAAAAGACGTAATCCTTGTACTTGATACATCTCTAAGCATGAAGGGCCATGGCGGCAGGAACATTCTGGAAAAGGTTAAGAAAAGTATTGCCGGTTTCATCGATAAAAAGGTTGAGGATGGCGACAGGGTAACTTTTATAACCTTTGATACGGAGATACGGCTGCACCCGCCAATGATCATGGACGATGACAATGACCGTGATATCCTGAAGAAATTTATCAGCATGACAGAAGCAAAGGGACAATGGACCTATATTTACAAAATGCTCAAGGCAGTTATTCACAAGGCCGGAGAACTGGAGAAGAAGGATGGAGACCGTCAGACGGTGATTATTGTAATGACCGACGGGCTGGATGATCCTCCGCCGAACCAAAAAAAGTCACGGTTTAATCTTGAGAAGATCGCTCAACAGTATAATGCCGAAAACTGGTGGTTTTACCTGGTTGATTTGAGTGAGATGAAGAAAGATAAAAAGCTGGCAACAGTCGACAAAAAGCTGGAAGCTGAAATAAAAAAAGCAATTCCGCATTCCAAAAGGATTGACGGCAGTAAAAAAGATCCCTCAGAGGTTATAGAAAAGGATCTCAAAGAGGATATAGACCGCAAGGAGCGGAAGAGTGGAAATTACCTGCTGCCGATATTGATTATTCTTGGAGTACTCGGGTGTGCGGGCGGATTGATTGTGGTCTTTAAAAAGATGTCGCAATTAAAGGTCACCGGAACAATTGAGTACTGGAATCATGGAGTACTGGACCCTTACCTGGAAAGTTTTGATCTAACCAGGTACCAGCTGAAAGAGGTAATCGTGGGGAAAGGGTATGAATGCCTCATCAATCTTCGTGATATTGAAGCAAAGAATCCTTTTTCTATTGTAGCAGTTAAAGATCATAAAGGCGTAAAGATGGCTTTAAAACCCGGAGAGGGGAATACCATTGAATATAAGAACAGGGAAGCAGGCCAGTTCCTGGAAGATGGTGATATATTTGAGGTAGCGAATTATTCATTTAAATATGCCTCGGATAAAGAGGGAGGGGTGAAGGGCGAGAAGCAGGAGTAGCAAATATTTACGGATCAAAAAATAGTTTGCTAATGTTTCAGGTTAAAAGAGACGAAGATATATATAGGAACTAAGGTTGAAAATAAACAGGCGGGGCGGAAATGTCTCGCCTTCTTATGATAAAAAAAAGAAAATTTAGCAGTTTGTTAAATAATGTTTATTAAAAACAAATATATCTTGACAATTGAAAGCGAACAAGTATTATATTCGTAATAATTTATCCTAATTTTAATAGGTAAACAAATAGTTGGTGGAAAAGTGTGTGGTGCGAAGCGTTACACACTTTTTGACTAGCTGGATGGAAAATAATTAGACGTAAATGTGTTTTTTTGAAAAAAAAAGAGGAGGTTCTATAAATGGCAACAGGTCAAATTCCAAAAAGTCCTAATAAAGTACACCCGACCATTCCAAATGCTGTTGGTTCCAGAGAATCGCTGGCTCAGGAAGGAAGAAACAAAGTTGCTGAATCAAAGTTGATTCTTGATGAAACAACTGACAAGGTCTTGAATCATGTACAATCAAAACTGCCCGATGAAGTATTAGCCGAACTGGATGTAATGGGTGGCTTAAAAGAGAAATTGTATAATTATATAAACCAGACCTATGTTAATATGTTTAACAGGTATACCGTAACAATGGAAGACGAATTCATGAAGAAGTTACGGGACTTCGTTGACAAAGAAGAGGCCAAGGGTCTTAACAGGTATACGCCAAAAGAAATTACTGAGATGATTGAAAAGATCGGTGGTTCCGACAAGTTCCATACCGGTGAGATTGAAAAATCAATCGTTAATATGTATGGTCACCTGCAAGGACATGTTCAGAGAGGGGTAAACGACCTCGAAACTGAAACTAACGCCTTATTGCGGCAAAAGACCGATGTTGGTGCTTTTATCCGTGGTGAGAACGCATACGCTATTTTGAAATGTGTTTTCAAAGATAACGAATTAAGAAATAAATATGTGTATGATGTAAAGCTTTCCATTAATATTCTTGAAAGTGAACTTATCAGCCCAATGTATCATTACCAGGTAACTGTTGGTTCTCTTATGAAGGATGCTATTCAGAAGCATATTCAGGAATTGATCGATCGTCAGGTTCAGCAGTTTAATGATGAGCTCGTTGACCAGGGTAAGAATGATCTTTCCGCAAGTGAAAAAATGTTTGAAAGAATCAAGCGGATTGAAAATTTCACTGATGATGACAGCGAAGATGAGAAGTCCAGAAGATATACCATCCTTGCAAAGTCGTTTCTCGATAAAATTGAGGGACTTAGGGCAGAGATCGAAAATGATGAAAGAGATCCTCTTAATATACGTGAAAATATTAAGTACATCATTGATGAAGAAAATATCCGGAACAGGGGATATAACACCTGTCTTAATTCACTAACGTCAATTCTTGATACCAGTAAACTTGGCTACCAGGTATGCGACAACATGAAGAATGCCAGGATGTGTAAGATTCAAGAATACGAAGAAACAGATAAAAACATTCTTCCTGATGAACGATACCAGATGAAGATGGTCTATTACGATCAGGCGCAGTTGCGGGAAGAGAAAAAAGAGTTCGACAAGCAGATGTCTGCTTTTACTACTGAGATCCTTGATCTCTGGGCGGTTGTTCATGCTTATTATGAGTCAAAGAAGAGATTTAGATCACTAAAAGATTTTGAAGATCTCTACGGAAGGCTTATGACCAGAGAATGGAAGCGGGCCAAAAAGGCTAAGGAACAGGAAGACGAGTATGTTCCATGGCAGGAAATTGGCGAAATGTACAATGAAAATACTTTTGTTGAAAAGAATAACAGAACCTATGAAGACAGGATCGCTAATCTGAAGGGAAAAATTGTTTATCTTCGGAATATGCTTAAGAAGATGCACGAGTATCAGAATCCTATTGAGCGTGTTATTCTCGACGAAAGGATCAATTTTCTTGAAAAAAGATTCCATGAGTTCTGCTATAAGGTTAATCCTCATCATATTCAGCCCGGTCTGGTACTTGATGTTGATATTACAACCATTAAGAGAAAGCAGTATATGCTCAAAGGTATGGCAAACGTGCTGAATGAATTCCTTTCCGGAGTATCACGAGGATTTGCCGATGCAGCATTTGCTTCTTACTCAAGAAGACGGTCTACTGTGAGAGAAGACATTAACCAGTCTTTTTCTGCTGAAGAGGAAAAAGAAGACCTCTTTGCAGCTGCTTATTCAGCAGACAGCTCGGCGGCAGATGAAATTGCAGGAGCAGTTGATCTTACCCCGACAAAAGGAAAGTCAAAGAAGAAGAGTTCCGGAGGCCTTAAAGAGCTCTAGGACTGAGAATTAAATATGAAGATAAAAAGAGGGCTTTTTTAAAGCCCTCTTTTTTTTTGCTTCGAATTACAAAATGCTTGCAAATATAATTGACTAAGTATATGCTTTCATAATACCATAGGTGTACGATTTAAAGGAGTGTGGAGTTTGTAAAAAACACCACATCGGTTTTGTTTGGATAGATATAACGTAGTAATTAAATAAAATAAACAGGAGTATGGAATATGGAAACCACGTTTTATTCTTTGGCCTCTAAGAATAATTTTAATATGGCTTTAAGGCATTTCTTTACAGTAAATGAAGTTGTAGATGATATTGAATCCAAAAAGAATCTTGCGGATGTGATCAATGAGCTGCTTGATGAGGATGAGATTGTAGTCGACCAGATACTGCCCATTGTTGGAGCTATTATCAGGGATAAGTTCAATTACAGTTATGACTCCTACGGTATTCCTCATTCGATTGATGATTTTAAATTGATTGCGGAAGAGACCCTGAAATGGACGGCTCTCGATATCATTATAGTCTATTATGATCCAACAGGGAAAGTGGTACTTATTAATCCCAAAAACATCGATCATTTCGAAAAAGTACGGGAACTTTCGGGCGACCAGCTTCTTGTTGTGTATGCTAAATTCCTTAAAGAAGAGAATAAGAAGGTTGAAGAAGAAGCAATCATGGCTATTGAAGAGATGATTGCCGGTAAGGATGTTTTTATCAATAAAGAGTTTATTGACCAGACAGTATCGGCACCGGCTCCCGCGGCAAAAGCGAAGCCAAAAGCAGACTCTTCCAGGAAAAAAAATGTAACTTCCATGTACGGAGTGCAGGTTTCCAACGAGCTTTTCCATAATGGCAATGTTGAAGCATGGAAAAAGATCATAGAAAGCTATCACACCAAATTTCCGGGCTGCCAGGTACATGTTTTCTTTGACAATGAAATAATCAATGACCTGAATTCTCTTTTTAAATGGGGTAAAGTAAACCATGCCGATACCATCTTTTTCCAGGTAGCTGGAGAGAATGTTCAAGGAGTATCAAAATTAAAGAAATATCTTTTCGAGGGTGCCAGTAAGAGATATGAACAGTTCTTGAAAATTGGTGTTGGACAGGTTCTGAACCTGTTTTAATAGAATGGTTATGGAAAAAATAATACGAACAGGGAGAGAATAATGGACAAGAATATTATATATTTTAATAAAAATCTGAAAGAAGTGGATGAGAAGGTGCGGGGAAAGCTGGGGATCAGGGGCCGGAGAGCTGTTGATCTCGCTATGATGGGACTCCCTATTGCTCCCGGGTTTATAATTGATTCGGAGCTTACTCAAAACCTGCCTCATGTTAATTTAAAAGAGATACTTCAGGAATATATTGGGAATATTGAAAAAGGAACCAAGAAAAAATTCGGGGATCCAAAAAAGCCATTGATGCTTAAGGTGGTACTCAGTTCCGGCCTCAATGTCCCTAATTTTCCTTCTATCCATAATATTGGAATGAATTCTGAAACCGTAGAGGGATTTGGTAAAATTACCAATGAAGCCTTTGCTTACGGAGAATATCTTTATAATCTACGGAATATCAGTGAAAAGATCTATGATATGGAAGACGAAGAAAGAAAGGAAATAGAAGGAAAACTGGCTAAAAAACCGAAAATCGAAGAGGTAAAAACAGTCATTTCTTCGTATATCAAGCATTTTGGCGACCGTTATAGTGAAGATGTTTTTGACCAGCTGGGCATGATCCTCAAAGGGGCTTCGACACGCTATTGTGAATCGGAAATAGATGTGGACAATTCCCTTGCTATTATTGTTCAGGCAATGGTTTACGGGAACTATGGAGAGCATTCCTATTCCGGTAATTACCATACTAGAAACATTATTACCGGGGACAAAGAGATCCAGGGTGACTTCTTACAGAATGAATTTGATTTTTCTACGGGAAAGGCCAAAGATATAAACAAGATCGATAAACAATACTACGATAAATTTACCGAAATCGCCCAGAAGTTAGAAGAAAATTTTTGGGAGATCCGGAATATTAAGTTCACTATTGAAGAAAAGGATTTCTGGCTCGTTGAACAGCGTGAGGTCGACGAAAAATCAACCCAATCCCAGGTAAAGACCCTTCTTGATTTGAACGGACGGGGAGTCATTACCGATGAATACCTGGTTTCGAGGATTAAACCAAACCAGTTGAATGAGCTGCTCCACCCGGTTATTGACCCGCGAACGATCAAATCGATTAAGAGCTTGAAAGGGGGAATCGCCGGTTCCACGGGAGCCGCCATAGGACGGGTATTCTTTTCTACGCCAAAACTTCTTGAAGAGTATAGAAAGGCTATTATGCATGGCGAGGATACAAAAATGATCCTTGTTCTGAATTCGTCGTACGCGGAAGATGTTAAAGCTATTGAGGTTGGCCAGGGGGTTATTACTGTTGAGGGAGGTTTTTCTTCTCACGCCCCTGTTGTTGCCCGAAGTATTGGCAAGGTTGCCATGGTGCAGCCCGACATGAAAATAAAAGGGAACACGTTTACCCTGGCAGGGAAAACCGTAAAAGAGGGAGACTATGTGTCTATAAATGTTCCTTATTATGAAGATCCAACCATTTACCTGGGCAAGGTTGGACTTATTGAGCCTGAGTTTAAGAGCAACGGCCTTCTAGAGTTTCTCCAGGTTGTTCAAAAATTTATTGAGGATTTTGATGTCCGGGCCAATGCCGACCAGGGAAGAGACGCTATTGTTGCCAAGGATTTTAACGCACTGGGAATTGGTCTTTGTAGAACTGAACATATGTTCTTTAATGAAAAAAGAATTATGAAGTTCAGGGAGATGATCATTGCCGGTAATGAAAAGGAAAGAAGAAAAGCGCTTGAAGCGCTTCGGCCAATGCAGCGGTCTGACTTTTATGACCTTTTTAAAACCATGGAAGGCTACCCGGTTACTATTCGTCTCCTGGATGCTCCGCTTCATGAATTCTTACCCAGAACCGAAGAGAGTATGAAAGAATTCATTAAGTATATGCAGGGCAGGAATAAGAGTACCAAAGGGACCGAGATCCGGGCAACCTGTGAAGAACTGGCGGAAATGAATCCTATGCTGGGGCATAGAGGATGCCGGGTTGCTATCACCTATCCTGAGATCTATGAAATGCAGTGCAGAGCTATTTTTGAAGCAGCCTGTATGCTTAGAAAAGAAGGCGTTGACGTAAAACCGGAAATTATGATACCCATTGTAATGGGAAAAGAAGAGATAAAATTCCTCAAGAATGGTAAGAAAATCGAAGGTACCGAGGTTCGGGGTATTCGTGACATTAAGAATGATGTTCTTGACGAATACGGCATAGAAGATCTTGAGTATGAGGTTGGAACCATGATTGAGCTGCCGGCAGCCGCTCTTGGTGCCGGGAATATTGCCCAGTACGCGGAGTTTTTCAGTTTTGGAACAAATGACCTTACCCAGACGACCTATGGGCTTTCCCGGGATGACTCCAGTACATTCTTCCCTGACTATTCCCTTTTTGACCTTATGAAGCACAATCCTTTTAAGGTTCTCGGGGATGAAGTTAAGGAACTTATTGGTATCGCAGCCCTCAGGGGACGGCTTACCAGGCCCGACATTAAAATGGGATTATGTGGTGAGCACGGAGCTGACCCGAAGAATATTGGTTTCTGTATGGAAGCAGGGCTTAATTATGTTTCCTGTTCTCCGTACTCAATTCCTCTGGCAAAGCTTGCTATTGCTCAACGTAATATTAAGATGAAGCAGAAAGAGGAGAAAAAGTAAGGTAATCGGAGGCCCCCGGAGAGGGGGCCGGGTAATCAGTAATCGGATTACGAGCTTTTATCATAAAAAAACGGTAATTAAATTACCGTTTTTTTTATATCAGGATCAGCTAAACCGATCACCGGTTACCCGGCCCCCCGGTGGTTGAGCGGAGCCGAAACCCCGTCTACTTATCAAGTGCTGCGAAGCCGGGCAGGGTTTTTCCTTCCAGTAATTCCAGGAAGGCACCGCCCCCGGTTGAAATATAGGACATTTTGTCGGCAACACCTGCCTGGTTAACTGCTGTGACACTGTCTCCGCCGCCTACAATGCTGAGGCAGTCCAATTCTGCCAGGGTATTTGCTATGGCATTGGTTGCTGCTGCGAAATTGGACATTTCAAAGGCCCCCATTGGGCCGTTCCAGATGGCTGTTTTGGTTTCTTTGAGCTTCTCAATAAAAAGTTTTGTTGTTTCCGGGCCAACATCAAGACCCATGAGATCATCGGGGATGCTGTCTATGGAAATAACCTGGACTGGCGCGTCATTGTTGAATTCCGCTGCCGCTACCACATCTACGGGGAGTAATATTTCCACGCCCTTGGCCTTTGCTTCATCCAGGATCTCTTTTGCCGTATCAACCAGGTCTTCTTCGAGAAGAGATTTTCCTACGGAATAGCCCTGTGCTTTTAAGAAGGTAAAAGCCATACCGCCGCCTATGATAATATAATTCACTTTCGTGAGGATATTTTTAAGGGCATCGAGCTTTGATGAGACCTTGGCTCCGCCGATTATCGCTCCAAGGGGTCTTTCGGGGTTTCCCATGGCTTTTTTAAAGTATTCGATCTCGTTTTTGAGAAGAAATCCGGCCGCGCAGATATCAACATGCCTGGTTACCGCATCATTTGAGGCGTGGCTCCGGTGGGCAGTGGCGAAGGCGTCATTGATATAAATATCGGCAAGAGATGCCATCTTTTTCCCCAGTTCTTCATCGTTTTTTCCTTCACCCGCATCATACCGTATGTTTTCAAGAAGGGCAATTTCTCCTTCCCCCAGGGTATCGGTTATTTTTTTTACTTCTTCGCCTATTGGCGCGTCAATAAATTTGACTTCTTTGTTGATTATTTCCGAGAGTTTCGCGGCTACGGGCCCCAGACTCATCTCCGGAACTACTTTCCCTTTTGGGCGGCCCAGGTGTGACATAAGGATTATTTTCGCGCCTTTGTCGAGA
The DNA here is from genome assembly GCA_024224995.1 of bacterium. The sequence continues at coordinate 11,741 of JAAENB010001183.1, forward strand.
CAGAGCTGTATTGTGGGGAGGGTGGCGTTGATCCTGGTGGTGTCGGTGATATTCATGTCTTTGTCATAGGGGACATTGTAGTCTACCCTGATTAGAACGCGTTTTCCTGCCAGGTCGAGCTGGTCAATATACTTGATTGTCATTTTTTGTACCTCGTTTTTATATTTTATTGTTCAAAAGTGGGTGCAGCGGGCAGTAGAGTGACATCTCTTCGGGATGCTGCGGAACTCGCTTCGCTCAAACAGTCCTCACACCCCGAAGAGGTGTCACTCTACTGCCTGATGGCGTTTTTACCACTCTGTTTGGTTGTAATGCTGATTATAATAGCAAGTATTTGTTCTTAGTCAAGAGTATTTTTATCCGCGTAATTCCTTTTTTCTCTGACGGATGAAGATAACTCGTGATATCACTACGGATATTTCGTAGAGGAACATAATTGGTATTGCCACAAATGCCTGTGAAAATACATCAGGCGGGCTGATTACCGCTGCTAAAACCCATATGACTACTATGGCAATTTTTCGTTTCTGGACCAGGGTCTGGGGAGTGATTATTCCTATGCGGGTTAATATGAGCGATATAATGGGAAGCTCAAATAGGAACCCCATAAGGAGGCTGAACAGGATAATAAAGCTCATAAAACTGTTTGCACCAATGGTTCCTTTGGTGGCATCGGGAATAAAACTTATGAGAATCTTTAATATAGCAGGGAGAAGGCCAAAATAGACAAAGGCTACACCGCCATAGAAGAGTAATACGGCACAAGTAATGGATATCCGGGAAAACCAACGGTCTTTTTTCGTAATTGCAGGGATAATAAATTTCCAGAGTTGGTATATAATTACCGGAATGCCCAGCAAAATAGCAACCAAAAAGGCGGCCTTGATCTGCAGCATAAATCCGCCCGTTAGTTCGAAAATATTTAGATCCAAGTCTACTTTTAATGCTGTTGTTGCTTCTTCAAATGGAAGAACAAGATATTTTACGAGATCATTGGCAAAATAGAAGCCAATAGCGGTGAAACCAAATACCGTAGCGAAAATTTTGAGGAATCGTGTCCGGAATTCATCGAGATGACCAACAATGCTCATGGGATCGTCTCCCCGTTCAATAGCGTCGGGATTTATGTCCTCGTCCTCTTCTTCCATGGTCTTCTCAAGCGCTTTATCTCCGGAATCATCTCCGGGGTCATCTGCTGCGTCAGTTAAAACTTCGAGAAATTTTTCAGTGGGAGACAGTTTTTTCGCCGGAACAGTGGTTGTGGTGGTTTCTACAACTGTTTCGTTCTTCTTTGCATTCTCTTTTTCCTCAAGATAGGAATCAATTACGCCTTTTTTAGGGGATTCAACAGCAGCAGCTTTTAGCGTTTTTCGCTGAGTGGACTTTTTTTTGCTGCTTTTTTTTATGCCCGGTTTCTTCACTGCAGCTTTTTTGACGGTTTTTGCACCGGTTACTGCTTTTTTGGCAGTCTTTTTTACGGCAGATTTGATCGTTTTTTTCGCAGTGGTCTTCTTTTTCGTCTTTTTCTTTGCCACAGTGGTCTTTTTTTTCTCAGCCAAACCGCTTCTCCTTTTTCCAGTGCTTTTTTGCAGATATTCTTTTTATATGCCCGCTAATGTCAAGTGTTTTTGATTCTCTCCCATAGAGGAGTAGTTCAAACTTTTTAGAATATTAAACCGATATCAGGGAATAAGTCTGATCTTTCCGGAACAGGAGTCCCGATTCTTATTGAAACTGAAGGAATCGGGACGACGCCCGGGAGCAAAACAGTCCCGCTTCCTTAAAAAGACTAAAAAGAGGCGGGATTCGCCTGGGTGGAGGAAAGATCAGACTTATTCCCGAGCGCACCAACTGAATTTTACTGCATACTGTTATACCGGTAGGGCGCAGCTAACGCTGCGCGAAGAGGGAGGGGGGTGAAGGGGGCTGCGCCCCCTTCACCCCTCCCTCTTCGCGGCGCGTTAGCGCCGCGTTACCCGGGAGTAGATTCATTTATTCAGGTGTATCGAATAGTTGCGATAATAACGAAATTAATATCTTGACAATTAAATAAATCTTTTTATAAATAATTCAATAGTGCGGCAATAGTCGTGAGCAAAACAAAATTTACTTAATAAAAATATAAACATACAATATTTATACGGAGGATTTAATGGCGAAATACAAAGAAACTTCAATGGCTGCTGTTTTTCAGAACCAGGCAGAGAAATATGGCGATAGGCGCTGTGTCAAAAGTAAAAAAGGCGGCTCATATATCGATATATCCTGGAATGAAATGGCCACCAATATCAAAAACCTGGCATATTATTTGCTTTCCCTGGGGGTCAAAAAGGGAGACAAAGTTGGTCTTTTTTCGGCTAACAGGCACGAGTGGTGGATCGTGGATATGGCAATCCTGTCAATCGGTGCGGTAAACGTACCGCTTTATTCCACCAACTCGTCGGAAGAAGCTTTTTATATCCTGAATAATTCGGAATCAAAAGCCTGTCTCGTTGGCGACGAGGCCCAGCTTGAGAAGGTTCTGAAAGTAAAGAAAAAGCTTCCAAAAGTAAAAAATATTGTAATGATCGATGAAATGTCTTCGAAGAAAAAAGACGTCGTTCAGCTTGAAGACGCGTTAAAAAAAGGTGAAGCGTATAAGAGCAAGGGAGAGTTCGACAAGCGGATTAACGCTATTAAGGCGGCAGACATGGCTGCTATTATTTATACTTCAGGTACCACGGGTGATCCAAAGGGAGTTATGCTTACCCATGGAAATCTTTATTCAAACGTGTCAAATACCCTTCTTGACGTGAAACACCTGCTTACGGAAGAAGATGTCTATCTTTCCTTCCTGCCGCTGAATCATGTTCTTGAAAGAACTGCCGGGTACGGAATCCCCATTATGATGGGAGCTACAGTGGCTTTTGCTGAAAATATGACAACCTTAATGGAGAATTTTCAGGAAGTACGGCCAAATATTATCATCAGTGTGCCGCGGATTTATGAAAAAGTCCATGCCGCTATTCTTTCAAAGGTTGCCGACTCTTCTCCAATAAAAAAAGCGATCTTTAATTTCGCTATCAATACGGCGAAGAAGAATCTGCCGTATATTTGCGAAGACAGGGAAAGAAAAGGACTTTTTGCCACACGATATAATCTTGCCAATAAACTGGTTTTCTCTAACCTGTTTGAGGCGCTTGGAATGGACAAAATGAATTTTGCCATATCCGGCGGCGGCCCTCTTTCCGTTTCCGACGCGGAATTCTTCTTAGGCATGGGACTTCCCATTCTTGAAGGTTTTGGCCTTACCGAAACAAGCCCCATTACCAACTATAACAGGCCCGGTGAGATCAAGGTTGGTTCCGTTGGCCGTTCTATCCAGGAAACTGAGGTTAAGATCTCTGAAGAGGGCGAAGTTCTCATTAAGGGACCCCAGGTTATGAAAGGTTATTATAAGAACCCCAAGGCTACCAAAGAGGTTTTTACCAAAGATAAATTTTTCAAAACCGGTGACCTGGGCGTTATTGATGAAAAAGGACGGCTTTCCATTACCGGCCGGATCAAGGACATCATTGTTACTGCCGGTGGTAAGAATATTTCTCCTCAAAATATTGAGAATAGTATAAAAACCTCCGCATATATTGAGCAGATCGGGATAATCGGAGACAAGCGCAAGTATTTATCTGCCCTTGTTATTCCTGCTTTTGAAGAGCTTGCCAAATGGGCAAAGAGAAACGGTATCTCTTTTGAGAAGAACGCGGATCTTATTGAAAATGATGAGGTTTCCAAGCTTATTGCGGCGGAAATTGAGAAATATACCAAGCAGTATGCCAGGGTTGAGCAGATCAGGAAGTTTAAACTTCTTGATGCTGAATGGACCCAGGAGACAGATGAGCTTACTCCTACTCAGAAGGTAAAAAGAAAGGTCGTTTCCGCGAAATACGCGAATGAAATTGAAGCCATGTATCCTCCTGAATAGGGGAGTGCTGCTTTATAGAGCTTTCTAGAGAATAAAAAAGGGCGTTTTAAAAACGCCCTTTTTTTATTGAGAGCGCGGCCTCCGTGGTCCTCGGCTCCGCTCAGAAACCGGGAAGAATAGGTCAGAAACTGTGTCGATACCGGGGTCTGTTTTGCGAAGATGTTCCGGGCATAGGTTTGGTTCTGAGAGACGTTGCAGTGCAACGCCTTTACTGGCTGGTTTCTGGCCAGGGCTATGGAGACTATGCGGAGGGATGCGACCCCTGCGAGGGGATGCGACCCCTGCGAGGGGATGCG
>JAAENB010001184.1 GCA_024224995.1 bacterium
AATAGTACTGCGGGCTGCATCTGGCGTAGAAGTATGGGCTCTTTGGGTTGTGAGGACTGTTTGACCGGAGGGAGTTCCGCAGCAATCCAAAGAGCCCATGCTTCTACGCCCGCGCACAAGCAAGAAGAGTTTCTTGAGAGTGCTATTCTCCTTGACAAACACCTGTTGATATGTCATCAATAAATAACGAGGATGTTTTATGAATAAAAAAGACAAACAACTTATCGCTGCCATACGCGCGAGCAACGCGAAAAAAGCGCTCAATCTCATTGAGAACGGCGCGTCCATTCACGCGGTCAACGAAAAAAATCAAACCGTTCTCGCCCTGGCTACAAACTATAAACTCCCTACGGTTGTAAAAAAACTCCTGGAAGAAGGCGCCAATGCCAATTCCCGTGACCAGTGGGAGCTTACGGCGCTCATGGGCGCTGCCTATCATAATTCTATCAAAATGATTGAACTGCTGCTGAATAAGGAAGCGAACATTCACGCGAAAAATACTTATAACAAAACTCCCATCCTCTATGCCGCTGAAGGCGGTGCCCTTGAGGCAATGAAATTCCTTGTTGAAAAAGGAGCGAATATTAACGACACCGATGAAACCGGTGCTACGGCGCTCATGTTTGCCTCGGTTATTGAAGAACAAAAAACAGAGCTGGTAACATATATACTCTCAGTATGCTCCAACAAATTAGAAAAAGACGAAAACCATAAGAACGCCCTTGACTATGCTGTTGAATTTAATCACAAAAAAATAATCAAACTTCTGAAAGGCGCGGGACTAAAAGGAACCGACGCCGGTGAACTCAAAAGAATTGAAGAGAGCAAAGAAGTTCTTCTTATTAAACGGGCGACCTGCCCGGTGTGCGGCGCGCCGAAAACCACCCCCTCCCGTTCCGCCTTTGTTTATTGCGATTACTGCGCCTCTTTCATGGACTGGGATTACCAGGTGGCTCTTGAAAAAAGCGCGGAAATGAGGAAACAGATCGCGGAGTCGTATGAAGAATCGGATGAACCAACGAAGGAACAGAAAGAACAGGCCGCTCTTATGGAAAAAATGGAAAAAGCCAACGCAAACGGAGACGGCGACACCTACGGCAAATGCCTTGCTCTAATCACTAAAAACCATATGGAGAAATTTCCCTCCTCCTACTCTCCCCGTATTGTTGACGAAAACTACCGCGCCGCCTTTCTTGAATATATTCACTTAAGCTACAAAGAATCAATGTCGAATAAAAAGCTTAAACCCCACATGGACAACCTGGTACTGTGGCAGAATAATATCAAATGGACCAATGGCTATGTTGATTTAATAAGCTTCAGGAAATTTTTTGAAGCTGCCGTAAGCTATACAAGGGCCGCGAGTGAGCTCCTGCAAGAACAGGGAATCCTGGACAAACACCCCGACCACATGAACACGGACCTGGCGTACAAGCTCAGCCTCTCCTATTTACTGGAAAACTGGCTCCACCTGATGGAAAAAAATGACCTGGAGACATTCCTCACGGAAAGCGGGTTGGCCGGTGAGTATACCTCGGCCCAACCCGTTACGCTCGACCTGCGTCATTGCGGCGGCTGCGGCATGGAGCTTCACGTAGTCCGTGGCGCTAAAAAAATGCTCTGCGAGAACTGCGGTAAAATTATCGCCATTCAGCAGCACGAGTTCCCCTGCCCGTCCTGTTCCAAACTATTCTCATTTCCCGAAGACTCTGGCCAGATCCAATGCGTCTCCTGCGGGTCTATGATTACCCGGATGCCGGGGGAAGAAGAACAAGGGTGATAATAGTCTACGCCATGGGCACAGGTATGCCCCCTCCATCTTTGCCGGATACAGTTTTTTGCCGGGCTGATCCCCTTTTCCTGATGATTTTGTTTATGTGAAGCAGCTGTTCAGCTCTTCTTCGTCCGGGAACCCCCACAGTATAACGAATTTCTGTATTCCGCCGGAATCCCTTGCCGCGAAAAAATAATCATCAAGATAATTATCGGCCTTAACGATTTCCCGGGGAGCGGCAGACTCTTGCAGCAGAATCTCCAGGTACTCGTGTATTGCAAAGGCAATGACAGCGGAGGTGGCGGCAGCCACGCATGGACTCTGCGCCCGGGCTCACCATCTCTATACTGGTAATGAATCCGGTGAAACATCTCCACGGGAAAGCCGTTTCATGAAAAAAAAATTCGAAAAAGTACGAATTTGACCTGAATTTACTCTAATATGCAGTCAAAAAATATTTGTAAATTACTCAGTAAAAAGATATAGAGAAACCATTTCGGAAAGTTCTGTAATAAATATCTCCTCAGGAATATCACGCTTAAATATCTTATAGGAGTTTACCACTTCTTTAAGAGTAGCAAGCAGCATCTTAGCTCCAAGATCGATATCTTTTTTTAAGACAGAATCTTCAAATTGTTTTAAAAAAGTCTTTAGTTTTTCAAGGGTAACCTTTTCTTGTTCGCGGTGAAATTCCTCAATTTGCGGGTCTGTATACCGCATGGCATACGATTGCCTGAGCAGTTTGGCGGGCAGCTCCGTTTTAAACAGGTTCTCTTTAATAATCCCGGCAATCATCTTTTCCGGGCTCTGGGAACTGCTGCTTTTGGGCGCTGATTTATCCAGCACAGTATCAACCGATTTTTCTTTGTTTCCTTTAAGTATTTCAATAAACAAAGCCTTTTTATCCTTAAAATAACTATAAAAAGTACCCACGGAGACCCCGGCTCTGGCGGCAATTTCCTGGCTTGCCGTATCTTCAAAGCCTTTTTCAGCAAAGAGCTCAATACCGGCGCTTATCATCCTGTTCCTTTTTTCAATGCTCCTTGCCTGTTTGGGATTTCTTACGCCGGGTTTACTTTCTTCCATAATATCTCCCCTATTTATAGATCTTTATGTAAACAAATACCATGAGAACACGTATTTGTCAAAAAAAATATGAAAACTATTCATGTTTTAACTAAGGAGACAACAATGGAAACAATTAAAATGAACGCTCAATGTACAGTGAATGCCGGAGTTAACAGTGAAACAGCAAATACAGGATTGATGGGAGTTATAAGGAAGAGACTGGTTTTTCGGCCTCCCTTCCTGGCAATGGCATCTTTTACCCTGCTCTTCCTGGCGAGCCTGTTCATTCCCGGGCTGCGGATTTTATTTTTCCCTTACAACCTGGCAGGGATTATTCCTGTTCTTTTTGGAATTGGAATTATGATGTGGGCCTGGTTTATATTTCAAAAGAAAGAGACTGTTATTTGCCCTCTTCAAAACGCGAAAAAACTGGTCCTTTCCGGTCCCTTCCGGTTTACCAGGAACCCGATGTATGTTGGCATGGCAGCGATATTACTTGGCGGGTCAATACTGTGGGGCAGCATTCTGCCTTTTTTCTCCATAGCTATTTTCTTTTCAGTGATAAACTATATTGTTATTCCCCATGAAGAAAAATCGCTCTTAGCTATTTTCGAAGTAGAGTATGAAGACTATAAAAAAATGGTACGGCGCTGGCTATAAAATTGATTGACCTTCCCCTAAGGGGAGAGTGTATATTATTTATATAAACAACATAAATAATATAGATAATATACAGAATGGAGGCAGCAAAAATGAAAACTAATTTAAAAATTGATTATAAAAAAGAATACAAAGAGTTTTACAACCCTTCAAAAAAACAGCCCGAGATCGTGGAAGTTCCGGAGTTATCGTTTCTCATGATAGACGGGAAAAACGCAGAGCCTGAGAATGAAGTCTTTCAAATGGCAATCCAGGCGCTTTTTGCCGTCTCTTTTAAAGCAAAATTCATCTCTAAAAAGGAACTGGCGCAGGATTACGCGGTTATGCCCCTGGAAGGATTATGGTGGGCCGATAATATGAACGATTTTAAGAACAACAATAAGAAAAAATGGAAATGGACTCTAATGATCATGCAGCCCGAATATATTACCGGGGAAATGATCGAAGCGGCAAAAGCGGAAGTTCAAAAGAAAAAGGGGCTGGATAACCTGGCAGACCTGCGGTTGGAAACGTACACTGAGGGACGCTCAGGGCAGATAATGCACATAGGCCCCTATTCCGAAGAACACGAAAACATACTGAAGATACATAATACCATACTCGAAACGGGTGGTTCCTTCGACGGGCAGGTCCAAAAACATCATGAAATATATCTCAGCGATTTCAGAAAAACAGCCCCGGAAAAACTAAAAACCGTAATCCGCCAGCCCTTTATATAGACCACTCCCGGCCGGGCCATGCCCGGCTCCCCCTTTTCCCTTTTCCCTTGCTCCTGTTTATCCTGTTGTTCATTCCTCCCCACCTAGCATTCATTCCTGTTCAATTGACGCTCGTATAAAAAATTGATATATTAGAATATAGAAAAGCAAAAAAAACGTCAGAAACTAAATAGTACGTCATATATAAGGTATATGAACCCGGAATGTAACCTATGGCCGGAG
>JAAENB010001185.1 GCA_024224995.1 bacterium
AATAGTACTGCGGGCTGCATCTGGCGTAGAAGTATGGGCTCTTTGGGTTGTGAGGACTGTTTGACCGGAGGGAGTTCCGCAGCAATCCAAAGAGCCCATGCTTCTACGCCCGCGCACAAGCAAAAAGAGTTTCTTGAGAGAAAAGACTTGATTACTTCTGTGTAATAATCAAAAATGCGAACAATTTAAACAGGAGAACAGTATGAATATAAAAAAGCCATCCAATCAAAAAACCAGGCCCCTTTCATTACTCAATACCATTACCAATATGGCACTCAAATTAATGGCAGCCCAATTTAACCACCGGGCTTCATTACGGCAATACATGAAAGGTACGGACGGATGGATCAATTTTACTGTTGGCCTGAGAACAGAAACAGGCAGTGTGGAACAGGCTATTATTTTTAATAATGGCCGTGTATCTGTTTTAAAATATATACCGGAAAACGCGGACGTGGTCTTAAGACCGGTTAACGACAACGTGATGAAGGAAGCCGCAAAAATTACCCCCAATGAAATGCTGAACCTCTTACTAAAAAATAAGTTAATACTGGATGGCAATCTTGCCTATATGCAATTGTTTAATTTTTATGTATCATTGCTTTTAGGCAAAAAACATCAAAGAATGCTGAATAAAAATCACCGGAACGATATAAAAAAAAGAAAAAAGGAGTATGATAGCTGCAGTCCCGGGCTTTCCGAAAATTTAAGAAAAAGAAAAGAATACAGAATGAAGGGCCGGAGCGGTGAAAACAAAGGAGTGAAACACCTCAGCGATCCCTATCTGCCTGATTATTCTATTGATGACTTTCCAAGATTAAATGATTTCCTCAATACTCATTTTACCAAAAAACCGGAAATATGCGCGGAAAGGCCCAAACTATTAACTGACTGGTTTAGAGAAAACGGCTGGGATAAAGACAAAAACGGCAACACATGGTTCCCGGAGCTTCGAAACGCTTTTGCCTTTAAACATCTAATGCAAAATAAAAAGCCTGTTATAAGAAAAAATGATCTCATGGCAGGCACCACAACATCAAAGGAAGTGGGAGTTACGGTTTTCCCTGACGGACAGGGAACAATGTTCTGGAGTGAACTCTACTCTGTTGAACAGCGCGTATTAAATCCCTATATTTGCACAAAAAAAACCGCCGACACTCTTCATTATGATGTTTTTCCATACTGGACAGATAAGACCTTTAGAGAATACGCAAGGATAGAGCATGATTATCCGCAATGCCTGAAAATTGATGAACGCTGGGTGGCGTATTATGTATGGAAAACTACGGGAATATCCCATACTATTCCAAATTTTAAACGTCTTTGTGAGAAAGGAATAAATGGAATAATTAATGATATTAATAACCGTAAACAAGACACCTCACTGAATAAAGAAGATGTTGATACCCTTGAATCAATGAAAATTTGTCTCGAAGGAGCTGCACTCTACGCGTCCAATCTTTCAACTGAAGCACGCAGGGCCGGAGCGGAAGAAACCAACGCGGTCCGGAAAAAAGAACTGGAAAGACTTTCGGAAATCTGTTCAACAGTTCCGGTGAATCCGGCGAAAAGTCTTGACGAAGCGTTAAATTCCATATGGATAAGCTGGGTCGC
>JAAENB010001186.1 GCA_024224995.1 bacterium
ACCAACATCTTCCCAGAGCAACAGCCCATTCCCGGGTACAAAAAAAGTGACAGCACACACACCTCTTTCCCGGACAAGACCCCGCCCCGACACAAAAAGTGACAGAGCACCAACATCTTCCCAGACAAACCGCCTCTCCCCGCACCAACACCCCATTCCTGGGATCAAGATGTCTCAGCACACAAGCGTCTCCCCCGGGCAGAGCCGGTTCCGGGCACAAGAAGTGTCAGAGCACCAACGTCTTCCCAGAGCAACAGCCCATTCCCGGGAACAAGAAGTGTCAGAGCACTAACGTCTTTCCCGGGCAGGAACCCGTTCCGGGGCAAGAAGTGTCAGAGCACTAACGTCTTTCCCGGGCAGGAACCCGTTCCGGGACAAGAAGTGTCAGAGCACCAACATCTTCCCAGAGCAACAGCCCATTCCCGGGCACAAGAAGTGTCAGAGCACCAACGTCTTTCCCGGGCAGAGCCTGTTCCGGGCACAAGAAGTGTCAGAGCACCAACATCTTCCCAGAGCAACAGCCCATTCCCGGGAACAAGAAGTGTCAGAGCACCAACATCTTTCCAGAGCAACAGCCCGTTCCCGGGAACAAGAAGTGTCAGAGCACTAACGTCAGTTTCAATAAGAATCGGGATTGAACGCAGTGAGTTCCGCAGCAATCCAAAGAGCCTATACTTACAGGCCCGCGTACATGCATAATTTAGTTTCTTGTTAGCAACTCTCCGCGCGCGGGATACGCAGGGTTTAGTCCGGAGGTCTTCCGCAGGACCGCAGCGAACGCGGAGCCCGGAGAAGCCCGGCCCGCAGGGTGCGCCCAAATCAAGTTTCTTAAGAGCAGCTGACCCGGCCCTTCGGCTCCGCTCAGGGACCGGATGGCCGGGAAAATATACGGAAGAAACTGCGTCGACACCGGGGTCTGTTTCTATCGGCCCCCAACCCCTCGCAGGGGTCGCACCCCAGAGGGCAGCAGAGCAAAACCCCGGATAACATCTTCCGGGAACAGGCCCTGTTTCTAAAATAGTTCACCAGGATGATGGGTTTTTCTCATAGCGTGGGGCTTCCAGCCCCTCGTTAT
>JAAENB010001187.1 GCA_024224995.1 bacterium
TCCAATGAGACGGCAACCACCGACAACTCCACTCTTTCCCAACACGAAGCTCTTCCGATCAATAATCAACCATAGCCCGTCCAAAAAAACCAGGAAAAAAAAAAAAAAAAATACCCCCCCCCCAACGGATATCATACAAATCCGCTATACTCCAAACAGGGAAATAACCGGCAAGTAAAAACAAATATTCAGCATATCATAAAGGTGCGGAAACCGGACCGCACCATCTGCGGCGGGTTAAAAGAATTACACGAGCATAAATGCCAGGTCTGCGGCGCCAATATGCTTGTCGTTACACTCTCATTGAATTAGATCGGATTTTTCTATTGTAAAATTCCCGGCATTGTTCATGAAATCCTTAAGGAAAGGGGAAACCCGGGGATCTTCATTGATAAACCTGGCATCATAGTAGGTAATACCATGCTTTTTCATTAGCAGTTCAATTTCAGTTATCCATTTATTCAGCAGCGGAGGAGCAGACTCATTGAGCAGTTTCTGCCCGCTTTTTAGCTCTGTACTAATTTCGCTCACTTTTATGATATTTCTTTTATCCTTTGACAAATGAAATTTACCAATATCTATCGACTTGAAATTGACATGGCTATTTGCTTCTGTTTTTTTGAAATTGGTGATAACCATGTAATGAGGGCGCCAGTTAAAACCAAAACGGGCAGCAAGAAGAATACCGTTCTTTACTGTTGCCAGCATAATACACCCGGTGCCCTGGGGCTGAGTTTGATCATTTTTAATTTTGGCAATGAATTCCGGAGGGTTGTTCCAAAAGCTTTCGGGTAACTCCAATTCATGATCAATAGTAGCAGCGTAGTTGACAGAACCGGGAACATCGCAACTGATAAAAATCAGGGTGATAATAAATATTACAAAACATAGTCCTATCTTTTTCATTATCTTCTCCTGGCTTAATTATTGGTTACTGGATTTGGATTTCCAATAGGTCCGGGGAAACGATAGCTTCTGGGACTGGTGATAAAAGATCCATCATTGTTATATTGCATTAATTCATGAAATCCTCTTCTGGTTCTATTGGGAACCGGAGGAATATTTTCCTGCACAATTTGCTGCCAGGTCAGGTTTGCGTGTCCTCTGGGAATATTTGCAGCTCCCTGTATGGAAAATCCGCCAGTCCAGTTATTCGGACTATTGGGAACAATCTGGTTTACGAATTGATTTGTCAAATAATCATATCGTTCAATATAAAGAAGTGGAACTGTTTCACCGGGTTGCTCAGCCTGGCGCCTGTTTGCGAACATGTAATATCCTACATCAACTATAATACGGTTTCGAGCATCCTGCTCAATAGTACTCCCTACAGAGTATCCTACATCACGATACGCGCGGCCATATTTATCAGTTTGATTTCTAATCCTGAATCTCTCTCCACTCTGTGTTCTGTCCGCAGACCATTCATGATAATCATCAAAATTCCACAGGGGATCACCATTTGCCGCGCGTCCAATGTAACTGTAACGAGACACTATAGCTTTATTTGTATTGGGGCTGCCATCCGTTTTCCTGCCGTAATGAACTATTGTTCTTCTAATTTCCCCCCCTCCATCCACAATAATATCCTGTAAAACATTGTTGGGTAATAAATCCGGCGGTAATACGTAGTATCGTTCCTCTCCACTTGAGGTTGTAGTGCGAACTACCCGTTTAACCCTGCCGTTCCGCAATAGAAGAGCATCATGTCTATCGTTTTGTACAATGTTGTTTTGATTAAAATCAGGAGCCGGGGCAGTTTGTCTTTGAATTCGCCCTTCCGTTCTCTTCTGCTGCAGCACATGAGTCAACTCATGCCCCAACAACTTCTTCCCCGCTCTCGACTCAAGATTTCTACCATTCCGCGCAGCAAACACAATATCATGCCCCGCAGTAAACGCCTCCGCGTTAATCGACCGTGCCAAATAATCCGCTTTATTCCCCGTATGAATCCGCACATCTCCCAGGTACGCATTCATCCGCTGCTCATAAAAACCTCTCATTTCCGCGTTCAGCGGAGATCCCTTACCACGAATACTGGAGAGCCCGGATTCAAACCCGGCAGGAACTTCCATACCACCGGAAGAACCTTTAGCCCGGATCTGTGGAGTGTCAACTTCTTTTGACTGCACCTGTGCGTCGGTCATGTTTACAACTTTTTCAGAAACCCGGTCCGCTTCCTGCTCATAGATGTCATTGGGGCTGCCAACAGTCATTTTGGCCTGCACATTGCCCATTAGCA
>JAAENB010001188.1 GCA_024224995.1 bacterium
CTGTAAGTTATATTGCTTCAAATCAATATGGTCTTAGTTTGAAAGACGCAGACACTTTGATTCAAGAAAACAGCAGTAATCCTGATTTCGTATTGCTTGATGTTCGTACCCCAGCTGAATTCAGTGACATTTCTATTGAAGGCGCCATAAACATGGATTTCTACTGTCCATCTTTCCATAATACATTTAATCAGCTTGATAAAACGCACTCCTGACATACTTTTTATAAACATGATTTAACTATTTAGATTTGTATAAAAAAAATATTATAAAAAAATAGACATTCGTGCTGATTTTGCATATTGTAGGTATGTTTATACTATCTTTGACAACCTAATCCTACGATACTTACAATACTACTTATAGAGTAGAGGCTAAAAATGCAATCAGCTGAAAATTTGAATTCTGACTCAAATGTAAATACGACATATTACCATAGACGAAAAATTAGCGAAACCCAACAGATAGAAATTCGAAAATTATTACAAAATAATCCTAAATACACGACAGTAGCCATCTTTAAAGAATTTAAAAAGCGGGGAAACCCTATTAATACCACAGTTAGACACTTAAATCGATTGAGATCAGGATGGAAACTAAGTCGATGTGTTGGACGTCCAAGACATTCAAATTTAATCGAGACACCTAAAACTCAAATAAATATAATTAAAGTCAGACAGAGTGTTCCTCGTATCGGTATTCATATATTTGACGATTATATGGAGAAAGAGGGTCTATTTTCAAATTTAATAATTCTGTTGAAACAAGCAATAGAACGGTTTAAAGAGAAATATCCAGAAAACCATTTTCCGCTTCTTTCCCATAAAGAAGAAACTTTGTTGCGACTAATGAAAGCCTTGATATATGCCACATTATTTGAAATAGAAAAGTTAACCAATTATGATGTAAAAGAGCATTCTCTACCATTATTATTAAGTAATGAAGGATATCATAGCTCCACTTTAAATCAGTTTCTTGGCCAACTTGAACGTATAGGGGTCGGAGAAATCTTTAAGCAAGCGTTATTACCTGCAGTTAGTGGCAAGATCGGTTATATTGATGGATGTATGAGTGCATTCTGGACGAGAGAGTCAATGCACAAAGGTAAGATTACAATGCTTGGACGAATAATGGCAGGATCGAATGCTGTAATAGCACATGACGAGAACGGATATGCAATGTACTTTGAGTACCATCATCCAGATATCAGATTAAATCATATAATTTTGGGTTACTGTAAAACAATTCAATCCAGGACTGGTATCGAAATTTTTATAATTGATCGAGAAATTAATTCGGTTGATATGGCTATCCTTTTCAAAAAAGAAGGATTAGGACTACTATCGATGTTAGATAGCAATGAATATAAGGAGCTGTCGGATTTTAATTATGAAGATATAGGAAAACTCGAAGATGGTAGCAAGGTGTATAAAGGGAAATGGAGAAAAACTGAAGAACCGAAAAAATCAGAAAAATCAAAGAAACCAACAAAGCAGGAACAAAAGAAACTAGATGATCCAAGAACCTTTGTTATTGTAGATAATGGCAAAAAATTGTTGGTATATTGGGGTACACCAAAAGTTGAAGCGGCTATAGATCCAATAGAATGGCCAAAAAAATATTCTCAACGAAATGAAATTCAAGAACTTAGCTTCAAGCGGATGACCAGCCATGGGGCGTTAAAAACAAACTATGGAATAAAAAAAATAAAGACACTTGATAGACACCAACAAAGACAACTACTTCCATTAAAAGAAAAGATAGAAGCTACCAAGAAAAAGATAGTGAAAAAAAAAGAAGAAATTAAAGAACAATGTAAAAAAGTTGAAGAATCAAAGGGGAAAAAAGGGCATTTCAAGCGTTTATCCCAACGTAGGAGGCGTAAAAAAAAAATGGATGGAGAACTGAAAAAGATTAAAAATAAAGAGAAATCGTTAAATGAAGAGATAGAAAAATTAGGTAAACCCGGACAGAGAGAAGATAGAGATTTCCGTAAGCAGACTATAATGGCATTCAGAACTTTATTTTTAGAAAACTCGTTAATGCAGTTCTTAACGGCCTTGTTGTCTGTAATAAAGATAAAAATTAGTCTGGAAGCTCTTATTGAATTATTCATGAAAAGAAGCGGCTCTTACATAGAAACAAATTCTAAGATTATTTATGGAATAAATACTTTTGGATTATCTGAATCAAATAAAAAAATACTAATCGAGATAGTAAAAGGAGTCAATTTAATGAATCTTACACGCAATGGGAAGTCAATTTGGGTGGAAGCCAGGGAGGGGTCATAGTGTTGATAACGCTAGCTTTATGGCTTATGTCCAATTTATTGAAAAGGTGTAAGGAGTGCGTATAATCATAATTTTTTTCACGTTTTTTTATGAGCGGTGTTGAAGCGACTTCAATATTAGGAATATTGATACTGAATATACTTCCTTTGCCCACCTGACTTGAAACAAAAATGGTTCCTTTCATTGTTTCTACAATTCTTTTTGTAATCGCCAAGCCAAGTCCTGTACCACCATATTGAACTTCATCTTGCCCAGATTTTTGTTCAA
>JAAENB010001189.1 GCA_024224995.1 bacterium
AACTTCAAATGTATAGCTCTTGCAATGACATCCATTAGAAGTTTCAAGACTCTATGACATAACTCACAGCAAGATCCTTTTTGATCCACCTCCTAGAGAAATGGAAATAAAAACAAAAATAAACAAATGGCACCTAATGAAACTTAGAAGCTTTTGCACAGCAAAGGAAACCATAAACAAGATGAAAAGAAAACCCTCAGAATGGGAGAAAATATTTGCAAATGAAGCAATGGACAAAGGATTAATCTCCAAAATATACAAACAGCTTATGGGGCTCAATATCAAGAAAACAAACAACCCAATCAAAAAATGGGCAGAAGACCTAAATAGACATTTCTCCAAAGAGGACATACAGATGGCCAACAGGCACATGAAAAGCTGCTCGACACCACTAATTATTAGAGAAATGCAAATCAAAACTACAATGAGGGCTTCCCTGGTGGTGCAGTGGTTGAGAGTCCGCCTGCCGATGCAAGGGACACGGGTTCGTGCCCTGGTCCGGGAAGGTCCCACATGCCGTGGAGCGGCTGGGCCAGTGAGCCATGGCCGC
>JAAENB010001190.1 GCA_024224995.1 bacterium
ATCTGCGGAGGTATTGCTCCGGCCATAGGTTACATTCCGGGTTCATATACCTTATATATGACGTACTATTTAGTTTCTAATCTATTTTTTCCCTGCTTCGCAGGGTCCGCACTCTCAAGAAACTAAATTTTGCTTGTGCGCGGGTCTGGAAGTATCCCCTCTTCTAAATGCTGCGGAACTCCCTCCGGTCAAACAGTCCTCACATTTAGAAGAGGGGATACTTCCAGACCAGATGCAGCTCGCAATATTATTTAGTTTCTGATCTATTTTTTCCCGGCCATCCGGTGTCTGAGCGGAGCCGAAGACCACGGGGTCAGCTGCTCTGAAGCAGCAGCACAGGTTCTACGAATATGGTTTGAAAGCCCCGCCCAAAAAACCTCGAACCTTGAACTTTCTTTTTATACCATCCTCAATTCCTTTTCGCCAAAGACCTGGGCAGAGAACTTTTCTAATTTGGTGTCGGGATCTTTCCAGGCAGCGGCCGTTAATCCTGCTTTAAAACAGGTATGCTGAAGAAAAGTATCGCGATCCCAGCCCTGCTCCACCGGTACCTGGGGAAGCAGAAGCCCGGAGTTAAATCCCTGTGAAATGATGAGCCCGTCCCGTCCTACTTTGATATCGGAAATATCCTTTACCGCTTCAATAGGACTCAGGACCGAGATCTCTATATCAATATCCGGATACTCTTCCGCGCTTAAGGGCCGAAAGCGCGGATCTTTAAAGGCCGATGACGCTGCCATGTCGGTTATTGTTGCAGGGATCTCTTTTACTCCCTTTATATACCCTATGCAGCCCCGCAGCTGCCCCTTTATATGCAGGGTCACAAAAGCCCCGCATTTTTCCTTAAAGATGAGATCACTAAAATCGGGCTCATCTGCGGGTACTTCCTGAGACAATGCCCTGGCAATAGTATTCCGGGCCAGTTTTAACAGGCTCTCCTGCTGTGTTCTGTTCAATTCTATCATTATGCCACCTCAATTTAACAGGGAATTTTTTGAATAATCGCGATATCTTTCTTTATATACTGTTGCTGCCCCTGTCAATGATTAATTATCCCAAAAAAAACGCTTGCTCTTTATGGCAAAAAGCTCTATATTTTCAACCAGGAGGATAAATCTATGAATACCTACGTACAAATGACCTTACTTGCCTATTTCGCTTACATGGATTTCTGGAATACCGATTGTGCTGCCCTGGAAAAAGACCTCACAGACACGCTCCTTTCGGTAAAAGAAGACCTGGAAATTGATGAAATTTCCTGGGGGCCTGTTGCTCACAAACAGGACATACAAATCTTTACCGACAGCCTTGTCTATATTGTTAAAAACTCCGGTAATGATGCTCCGGCGGAATATACTATCGTGATCCGGGGCACCAACCCCGTATCCCTTTTTAGCTGGATCTTCGAGGATTTTACCGTTGGCGGCCAGACTCCCTGGTACAGGCAGTCTCCTCACACAAAAGCCAAACATGCGTATATTTCAAAAGCAAGCGATACTTCCCTGGCCATTCACAAAAACCTGAAATATAACGGCCAGACCATCTTGAGCTGGCTTACCACTACTCTTGCAGGCCTGCCGGGTAAAAACATGAAACTGAATGTCACGGGCCACAGCCTGGGCGGTACCATGACCCCTACCCTGGCGCTCTGGCTCTATGATGAACTGGCTGCTCAAGGGCTGGAAAAAAATGTTGATATTAATATTCACTCGCTGGCCGGCCTTACGGCAGGAAACGAAGCTTTTGTGGAGTATACCGATTTCATATTTGGAAACAAACTGAACCGCTATGCCAATCACCTGGACGTGGCAACTCATACCTGGATAGAACATGCGGTGGCCGATCTTCTTCCGGTAATTTACAGCCCCAAGGTTGTTCTGAATGAAATCGAAACGGACATTCTTAACTTTTTCAGTGAACAAGTGCGGGCGCTGGGATACACTCAGCCGGGAATAGATGTCCCCATTGAGTCTGCTGTTTTCGACCATTTACTGTTCAAAAATTATACCCTTCAGGCAATTTATCAGCATGTTGTTCCCTATCCCCGGGCCGCATACAAAGAGGCCCCCCATACCATTATCAAGATCATTGCTACGATCCTGAAGGATCTGATCTTTAAAACCGACATTAGTGATATTAACGGAAAGAGCCTCTCCATTGGTGATGACGACCTGAAGACTATTACTGATATATTACTAGATGAGATTGAGAAAGAATTTTGAAGGAAGGAAAACAGGAGAAAGGAACAGGGAAAAAGGTACAAGGCGGGACTCCGTAAAAAGATCTTACACTTGCCCCTTGCCCCTTGTTCCTTGCTCCTACTTTACCTTATACGCCACTACCCGGTTGTCGAAAAAAGTGGGTATTAAAAGCAGGTTCTTTTCTATTATATATTCTATATCTGCGGCATTGATCTTTGCTGCTGTTGTATCGAGCAATTTTTCTTTCTCTTTTCCCGTACAGATACGGTGAACCGCTCCCGCCCAATCAGAGATTATAAAATTTCCCTTTCCATCGGGAACGAGGCCGTCTATTTTTCCCGTATTCTTAATGAGAAGAGTCAGCTTTTTTGCCCCCGTGTCCATGCTCATTACGGCGTTCTTTGTTCCAATGAGAACTTTCTCCTTATGGACCAGTACTCCGTTTGGTGTATCAAGCTCTTTACTGTCAATGAAGACCGCCAGTTTCCCGTCTTTGATGCTGTATATTCTGGTATCATGCATATCGGAAATATAGACGACGCCTTTCGCGTCAATGGAAATATCATTCAGGAACTTTGCCTGTGCCGCGGGGTAGCGTTTGGTGATAGAACCTTTGGCTATGTCTATCTGCACCACTTCATCGATATCCGTTACATACAGTGATTCTTTATACACGCCCATTCCCTTTGGCGCGTTCAGTCCTGTTACCCATTTCAGGGTTTGGATCTTGCCGTCAAGAGTGACCTTTGCTATAAAACCGTTCCCGTCTTTTTCAAGGGGCTTGCCATTGATATTTGCCACATACAAAATATCTTTTTCTTTATGGTAACAAACCGATTCAGGCGTAAGGAGTTCCTGTGGAGTTGCCCAGACCTGTTCCAGGGCCTTGTTCTGCGCTACGGCGTTTCCGGCAGGAGCTTTACCCGCGTCTTTACAGCCAATTAACAGGATTATTATCCCAAAGAACCATAGACTTCTTGTGTGTTTTGTGTTCATTTTTTTCATGATTTTCATGATTTTCATGATTTTCATGATTTTCATCTTTCTCCTCCTGAAATTCGTAATATGTGTGCTTGTTATATTTTGAATATTTAGAATTGAATAGATGAATAGTCAAGATAAATTTAGATAAATTATTGCCCGGGATCAAACCTGTTGATCACCGGCAATAATTATCTTAATGAGAGGATTTAATCAGAAGCTTTTATCAGAAGCTATGACTTGCGGCAATGGTTCCCCATATTTTATGATACACGTTGTAGGTACCATTATTATACCAGTCTTCATCCGGCAGAATAGCACAGTTGAGACTTGCGCTTAATGCTGTACCTTTTAGACTCACCGCAAAGGATGAATTTACCGTAATATCACTAATACCGGATTTTGTAACGTCCCCGGCAGTTGATTTACTTTTTACAACGGCACTGTTAAAATACCCTGCTCCTGCCCCAAAAGAGAGGCTGCAAATATCATGGAGCTTAAATGTATGCCCCATATCCAATCTAATATAAAAATCTTTATACGTATCTCTATCGCCATCACGATCATCAATATGAATATCGTGACTATATGAGATCTTTGGTTTAAGGATAATGCTGTCCAGCTGAAACCAGGCAGTGAGAATCGCAAAACTGTTATCGTAACTTTTTCCAATAGATTTTTGATTCTCGTCTTTTGAATTAATTTTCCATATAAACCATCCGTTGGCTCCAAAAGAAAAAAGATCTTTAACGGTATAGCTATAGGCTGCGTAAAAATCCGCAGCATAATTGACTTTATTACCGTCAGTAGCGCCGTCATAATCCGGGAGCTCCGCAAGGAATCCAAGAGATACGCCCGTATCAAAAAGACTCACACTTACTGTGGGAAAAAAGGCCCCCTGCCCGCCATAAACATCATACCCTCTCCAAAAGTGCAAACTTGAATACGTAAGCCCCGCGGATAAACCAATTTTTGCCGGCTCCTCAGCTGCTGCAGTTTCTTCTTCCTGAGCTGATACGATAGAAGAAAAACAAAGCTGACAAATCATTAAGCTTATCAATGCTCCTAAACCAAAAAAATATTTCATACAATAACCTCCTTGAAATATTAAAATCCTGCTTCGTTAACTAATAATAGTATACTCTATTAATATTTCCAATTCAAGTTTTTTTTCTTTTAGATAGTTTAGGTGGCTGGAAAATTATCTCCCGGGCCCGAGAGATCAATTAACCTTAATAAGATGCGAGAACGGACCCGGCACTCTTGAGCCTGATCCCTTTAGTTTTGCCTGCATTAAAATAAATACAGCCTTTACCGGGTTGATGGGGCAAAATTCAACAGGATTAACCTTTGTCAGGTGAAACATGGCCTGTGCTGTTGAACATAAATCATTACATTCTCCGCTGAGGTAAACTTTTTTTCTTCCAAGTCTTTTTATGAGCCTTTCGGAAACTTCATCAATTGCGCAATGCCCGGCAATTAAAACCGGCCCCTTAAGAGTATCAATTTCATTCAAGTCATGCCCCTTGCCAAGAACAAGATCCCATCCGCCTTTTGCCTTATGGTCATAAAATAAGATCTGAAGAAGTGTCAGAGGATTATTAACACACCCTTCTTTGCAGGCACGGGTTTTTCCTTTGAAAATATTAACATCACCGGGATACGAATCGTAAAGATCAGTGGGATACTTCCCCGATTCCGGCATATCACCCAGAAGATCAATCCCCTCAAGAGTATTGATATCACCCTGGAGCTCAATATCTTCCAGACTGTTTATACCGCCTGAAAGATTTTTATCCCGGGTTATTTTTAAATGCGGCACGTCATCAATATCAAGACCAAAGATCTTTGCTCCTGCTGCATCTGCTGCGAAAACATTCGCACTTCCCATGAGGATCTTAAATGGTTTAATAGAGTTATCAGCAAAAGCAGTGACCGGGTAATGTCCGTATACGGTCCCTTCAATTCCTTCGATAAGAGTAAAATCGGGTTGTACATATGAGAGCACATCAACAAGTTTATAATGAAGATTATAATTATGATCGATCCCCCTGCACGCGTGACCGGGGAACCCCCACTGATTTTTAATCCCA
>JAAENB010001191.1 GCA_024224995.1 bacterium
CACAATAAACGGGTTGAAAGAAAGACGTTGGGATTTTCAAAAGAAAAGGATTTTTTTAAAAAGCAAATGTCACTATCAATTGCCTATTACAACTTTTGTCTTCCCCATAGTAGTCTAAAATATTTTAGTGGTGATAAAACTGTAATAAATTCTCCGGCAATGGAGACTGGAATTACTGATCATGTGTGGACAATGGAAGAATTATTATCTTATCCGATTAATTAAGACACGACCCGGCGCCGCTCAGCGACCGAGGCCGAAGTGGAAGTGGAAGAAAGAATACAGGGAGATATCATTTATGCATATTCCCCCCTCTTTGTATAAAAAAACAAAAATCACGGTTTATGCAGATCCTGGCACGGCGCGCCGTGCCACTTCGAAACGCGGGTCAGGACTAGTCTTCTTCTTGTTTAGAATCATTATCACCATTATTCCTATCCGTAGCTCCAAGCTGTAATCTCAGCAAGTTATCCCACCCATCTTTAACATTCTTTTCGGCAGCATCGGGGTCGGTAGTTGGTATAAACGCATTTCTTATGAGCCAGGCAGGTTCACCAGCCCGATTACCTAAATCTCGATTCTCTGCCACCACTATCAGGGCTCTTCTTTTTTTCCATTTAAGATTTGTAGATGTACCCGCTTCAATATCCACCCAGTATGTATCAATCGGCTTTCCGGTACCGCTAGCGTCAAAGGGATACTTATGAATCGAGCCTATGGCTTTACAGCGATTGTTGACAACCTCGTTTTTACCATATTTATCTATAGTCATTGGTAAGAAAAGTCTGCATTCCCATAGAGTTCTTAGTTTCCTATATTTATTATTTTTATTTCTTTTGTCTTCCCCTACGCATATCTTAGAACATATGCTGCTAAGAGCCGCCTTCTCATAGATGCCAATATCCGCCTTGTATTCCTCAATCAATAACGTTATTAGACCAAAGATGTTGGCTTTCATTAAATGTAAATGACTATCCTTTTTTTTATTACCTTGTCTCTTGGCTAAATCTAAATTATGATAGTAGCCGTAGTACAAATAAGTAATCGCGCCTTTTAAACTGTTGTAAAATACGGGCGGCATACTATCCTTCGAGTCAAGTGCTTCTTCAACACAGCCCGTACAGGCAGCGGCTCTTTTTCGTGCATTCCCCCATTCTTCTTGTGAGTGATACGTGACACCAGCTCCCACTGACGTCAGGTAAAAAAGTTCGTTATAGTACAGGTCACCTAGCGGTATTCCAAAATTCAGATGATACACAACCTCATCTACGTCTTTAGTATTTTCGCCTTGACTGCAAAAATAAAGTTTTGCGTCATTTGCGTTAGCTATCCTGTTTTCTGCTTTTAGTTTATTTCTCCAATCATTGCTGTTTTTTATAAGCCATAGCATCCAGCGAGGAGTCTCAGGTTTCATAAGATAGCCTTTTTTTAATAAATTATCTTTTCTTATCTCTGTATTATAATTTTATATAATATCTTTTGCTGCAACTCATTTTTTATATATTCCCTTGCCTAATCTCTTTTTTTCGA